>CAISLL010000133.1 GCA_903886165.1 uncultured beta proteobacterium
AGTGGAACGCGGGTTGTGTCTCGGGCCTTGGGGATTTTGGGCTATTTCATGGGGCATGATTTGAATGAAGCCGGTGACAACCTTGACTTCACCTTGTTTTTCAAGCGTCCAGAAATCTTGACGGTGACCCATGCGGATTTTTGTCGCACTGTGTCCATTTTTGTTCAGCTCATGCAAGGGCAGGGTGTTGCCGAGTCTGATCGCGATTTTGTGACGGCACTGACGCTCGCAGATCGCTGGGGCCGTCATTCCACCCAGTGGTTGCAGCAGCAGGCCGCGCACCTGCCATACACGCCCCGTGTGGATGCGCCGATTTCATTGTGGGGCTGGAAAGAGCCCAATACCCATGTTGTCTTGGATCGACTCTGGGCTGAGTTGCCCCGCTTGAAATATGTTCATGTGCGTCGCCACGGTCTCGACATGGCCTTCAGCAGTAACCAGAATCAACCTCATTTTTGGGGTGAACATTTCTTGGGGCAGCCTTGTCCAATCCAGGTTGATCCTGCTTATTCCTTGCGCTATTGGTGTGCGGCAGAACAACGCGTTTTGCGCATAGTTGAGCAGATGGGGAAATCATCGCAATTTCATGTGTTGAATTTTGATCGGCTTTGCCAGTCGCCGATGCCGGAGTTCTCTGCGCTGCTCGATTTTCTGAATCTTGACGCTACCACGGATGTTTTGCAAACCTTGGCGGGCCTGGTTTCTTCGCCGGCTTCCATGGGGCGCTACCGCGAACGTGATCTTGCCGCTTTTGCTACCGAGGATCTTGCCATGGTTGAATCTTTGGGTTTTGCTGTTTGAGCAGGTTACCCTGCATGGGCCTTTGCTGCAATCTTGACACTGGCTAGTTTTCCAAGCGGAGTTCATGCCGCCAACCTGCTGACCACCCCAGCGCTTGACCCGGTGGGGAAAATTCCGGAGTTCAAGTACTGCGCGGTGGCGCTGACGTAGTGGAGTGCGCTGGTGGGTTGACAGGCTGCGCATCAATCGGCAGCGTGACCCTGAAGGTGCTTCCTTTGCCAAGCTCTGACTGCACCTCAATGCGCCCTTGGTGGCGCTGCACGATGCCCCAGGCCAGCGACAAACCCAGACCCGTGCCTTTTCCAAGCGGTTTGGTCGTGAAAAAGGGATCAAAAATGCGGGTCAGTATTTCAGGTGCAATGCCAGCGCCGTCATCAATCACCTCCACCCACACCTGCTTGTCGTCACACCCCGAGCGTACCCGGATCACCCCCTGCTTTTCAATGGCATGCGCGGCGTTGACCAACAGGTTCATGAACACCTGGTTCAATTGCGACGGAATGCAATTGATTTCGGGCAACTGGCCAAACTCGCGTTCCACCCGGGCTTTGTACTTGAGCTCGTTCCAGACGATGTTGAGCGTGCTGTCGATTCCCTTGTGGACGTCGGCCCACAGCCATTCGGTGGCACCCACCCGTGCAAAGTCTTTCAAGTCACGCACAATGGTTTTCACGCGGTCAAGCCCATCACGAGACTCCTTGATCAGTTGCCGCAAATCCTCAACCATGAACGCGTGGTCGGCTTGGGCTTTCAGGACGGTCACACTCTCAAATGCCTGGGGCAGGGTGGGGCTCAGGTGCTGTTGAACCGCTGTGTAGGCGGCATCAATGGCCAGCAGTGAGTCCACGTAACCAGACAGTGTGCCCAGGTTGGAATTGACAAACCCAATCGGGTTGTTGAGCTCGTGCGCCACACCTGCGGCCAGTTGCCCGATGGACGCCAGCTTTTCGGATTGCAGCAGCTGGCTTTGCGCCTCCTCCAGGCGTTTCTTGGCCTCGGTCAAGTCGGCAAGCTGCTGGGTCAGGGCGGCGGTGCGCTGTTTGACAATTTCTTCCAGATAGAGGTTCTGGTTCAGCAACTGCTTTTCGATGGCGTTGCGTTCGGTCACGTCACTGAATGAAAAAACGCGCCCGATGATTTGCTCGCCGTCTCTTGCGGGTTTGGATTTGCGCTCAAAAATCCGCCCATCGGCAAGGCTCAAGGTGTCAAATGACTCTAGGTCGGAATCGGGCTGGAAGGCCGCAAACTGCTGCTGGTAGGCCACTGGATCGGAGAATCTGTTGGCCATGAAATCAAACACTTCCAGGTCATCGCGACTCGCAAGTACAGCATCCGGCAACCCCCACATGGTCGAAAAACTCCGGTTCAGGTTCATGATGTTGCCGTCACGGTCAACCAGAAGGACACCATCGGCCGTGGCCTCCAGTGTGGCTCGTAGGCGCGAGGTGATGCTGGCCAGCTCGGTTTCAGCACTCTTTCGTGCGGCCAGAGGTTCGGCTCGGATCGCCAGCCACGCCGTGTCATCAGCCAGCACACGGCGCACGGTCTTCAACGCAGGCAGGATCTCGCCGTTGGCGCAAAGGTACGAGCTTTCGGTGTCGTTCACCTCGATCTGGCCACCCTGTTGCACTTCGGCCCAGTAAAACATGTCGGACAAGGCGCACTCTATGTCGGTAATGGGCCGACCCAGCAACTCTTCACGCTGGTAACCCAGCAGCCGAAGTGTTGGCCCGCTTGCTTCACAAATCGTTTGTGACTGCGGGTCGACCAGCAGCAGGATGGTGCGGGTTTGCTCCAGTAAGAGTGACTCAAGCATGTAGTTCAGCCCTTTGGCTTGTCCTGGCTCGCCTTGCCATCAAAGAAATAGGTCACCCGTTTGCGCGGGCACAAATAGGCATAGGCCATGGGGTGCAGCAGGGCTGGCCGGATGGCGTGCTGGATGTTCAGCTCGGTCTCCATTTCCAAGTCGAGCATGATGGCCTGCTCTTTGGGTACCAGCGGGTCATACAGCAGCACCCACGGCCGCAGGGACTTTCTTGGATTCACCGATATCACCATGGCCACTGCGTCATTGGACAGCTTGACAATGGAGCCCGGCGGGTAGACGCCCAGAGAACGCACCAGCACCTGCAGCACCGTGGCGTCAAATTTGGCCCGGCGCTGTGCAAACATGAATGACAACGCCTCGTGCGGTGTCATGGCGTGAGACGCTTCCAGCGGGTTGCACAGGTTGTCATAAAAATTCACCAGCGACACAATTCGGGCCAGTGGCGTGATCTGATCCAGCTTGACATGTTTCGGGTAGCCGGTGCCATCGGCCAGCTCATGGTGCTGCCCGATGATGGCAAGCACTTCAGGCGGCAGTCCAAGCCGTTTCCCCAGACTCACACCATATTCGACGTGCAAGGCGCGCAGTTCGCGCTCGGCATTGGTGTAGTCTCCAGATGGTTTGCGCAGCACCCGGTCCGGAATCTCGGTCAGCCCGATGTCATGCAGTAAGGCGCCGGTGCCGAGCAGCCGCGCATGCTCCGGCTTGATGCGCAATTCCTTGGCCAGCATCAGGCACAGCACCGACACGTTGAGCCCGTGGTAGTAGACATCTTCGTTGCCGGCTTTTTCGCTCAGGACCTGCAAGGTCACCTCGGGGTTTTCCAGAAAGACGCTGACCATCTGGTCTACCATGCCGCCCATTTCCTCCAGTGTTTCCTTGGGGTGCGACAGCAGATTCTTGTTCAGCCCGCGCATCACGCTGGATGCCTTGGCAAACGATTTTTCCATGTTGACAATGGATTTGTTCTGGGCAATCAGCCGGTCAATGCGGGCGTTTTTTTCTGCCATGGCCACCTCACGCTGTGAGGGGGTGGGCGCAGCGCCGTCTGCGGGGGCTGGCGCAGGCGCTGCAGTCACTGCCATCGTGTCGGGCGGTGATTGCTCTGCGAGCCCACTGCTGCGCTCCGGATCAAAGCGAAACCGGCCCAAACCCAAGGTTTTCAGTTGCTGAATTTGGTGTGCCGTTGAAATCCTGAAACTGTTGAGTGTGAAGGGGTGTTGAAACCACGGCAGGTCAATGAACACATAGAGCCCTATGCGCAACTGATCCGGAGTCGCGAAGTTTGCGTTCTGATCGGTCTGTTTGGGGGATGCTATGGTCATTGCTGAAAAATGGGTTCGATGGCCTGCGTCGTCTGGGCAGGCGCGGTTTCTGCAGCGATGGTGGGGCCATTGACTGGCAGGCTGACCCGGAAGGTGCTGCCCTTGCCGGGCTCGGACGTCAGGTCAAGCTTGCCCTGGTGTCGCTGCACAATGCCCCACGCCAGCGACAGGCCCAGGCCGGTGCCCTTGCCGACTGGTTTGGTGGTGTAAAACGGCTCAAACACACGGGCAAGCTTGTCAGCCGCAATGCCGCAGCCGTCGTCCTGCACCTCGACCCAGGCCGTGTCGCCATCACAGCCGGTGCGCAGGGTGATGTGACCGTGCGACGCGATCGCCTGCGCGGCGTTCACCAGCAAGTTCATGAACACCTGGTTGATTTGTGAGGGAATGCAGTACACCGGGGGCAGCTCGCCAAAGTCGCGCAGCACCTCGGCCTTGTATTTGACCTCGTTGCGCACGATGTTGAGCGTGCTCTCCAGCCCTTGGTGCAAGTCGGCCCATAACCAGCCGGTTTCACCGACGCGGGAAAAATCCTTCAGGTTTTGCACAATTTCCTTGACCCGTTGCAACCCGTCCGTTGATTCCTTCAGCAGTTGATGCGCATCGTTCACCACAAAGTCGTGGTCCATCTCCTTTTTCATGGCATGGATACGGTCAAATGCCAGTGGCAGCGCCGCCTTGACGTGGTTTTCCATTGCGGTGTACGCCCTGTCAACCGCCAGCAAGTCATCCACGTACTCTGCCAGGGAGCCCAGATTGGACTGCACAAAACCAATCGGGTTGTTGATTTCGTGCGCCACGCCGGCTGCCAGTTGCCCGATGGCTGACAGTTTTTCTGATTGCAGCAACTGTCCCTGCGCTTCGGCCAGCTTCTTGTTGAGGGCCGTGACTTCGTCCAGGCGCTGCTTCAGCATCGACTCGACCCGTTCCCGGCGCGCAATGCGCCACAGGTCATTGCCGATCAGTTGCACTGATTCAATGTCAAACTCATCGTAATCACTGCGTTTGTTGCCCATGCCCAGCATGATGCATACCCTGCCGTTTTCGACGACTGGCACCGAGATCAAGCGTTGCAGCGGTGCGTGGCCTGGTGGCAACCCCTTTTTGGCGCGGTAGGCCGCGTAATCATTGAAGACGACAGCTTGTTCCTCGCGGAAGCAGTCGGCCCAGATGCCGGCCTGGCTGATCGGGTAATGAGACTCGTACACTGCCGTGCAACCTTTGAGCGAATTGCGGGTCCAGGTCACCAGCTCAATGCTTTCCTGGTCTTCGTTGACAAAGTGCAGGAAGGCGATGCCACTGCCGGTCAGGCCCTCGGCCAGTTCCAGGCCCTGTGTCAAAAACTCTTTTTCGGTCATTTTGCCTGCCAGGTCATTGATCGTGAGCAAGACCTGTGCGCGCTCAATGTAGCGCTGGCGCTGCGTCACATCCAGCGTCAGGCCGCCGATCAGGCGGTGGCCGTTGTCGTCGTCAATGATGAACCGCCTGGACTCAAAGAAACGGCCCTGCAACTCGTCGAGCAAGACCTCCGGCTGGCCGCTTTGGGCCACGCGGGCATCGTCGCGGGTGAGCTTTTCACCGACCGGCCCGGGAATGACCTCCAGATTGGTCTTGCCAATCAATTGGGTATGGTCATAGCCCAGTTCATCAAATCCCCGGTTGGCCATCATGATGCGCGAGTCAGAGTCCTTGACGTAGGCCAGCCCGGGGATGTGGTCGATGAATCGCTGCATCATTTGTGTGGCGCTGCGGGTCTGGCGTTCGGCGTTTTTGCGCTCGCTGATGTCCACCACAACCGCGGCAAAAAAATCGATGTTTTCCTGATCGTCACGCACAGTGCGCACAGCAACAAAGGCATGCACCACTTCGCCGCCCGGGCGAATGAAGCGCTTTTCCAGGCTGTAGTGGTTGCTCTCGCCGGACAGCAGGCGGGCAAATTGGGCGACGTCTGCCGCCAGATCATCCGGGTGGGTCAATTCGGGCCAACTCTTGCGCACCAGGTCTTCCCTGGAATACCCCAGAATGTCGCACAGCGCCGGGTTCACCTGCAGCCAGCCTTTGTCCAGCGAGGTGGTGGCCATGCCGACCATGGCATTGTGAAAAAAGGCGCTGAAGCGGACTTCTGACTCGCGCAGTGACTCGGCGGTTGATCTGAGCGCCACCTGGCGCCGCTGGTAGACAAAAAGGCCCACCGAGCTCAGCAAGGTCACGGTGGCAAAAATCCCGAGCAACAAGGAAGATTGTTGGCGCCAGGCCGCAAAGATCATTTGCTCACTGCGGCCCACCGACACCAGCAGCCCTTGGTTCATTTTCAGGGCCACCGGTTGCACCGCTTGAATGGCCACCATGCGCTCAAGCTGCAAGGCCGGGCTCCAGCCCTTCAAGACAAGCTGTGTGTGCCCAAGGGCCTTGAACCGGGAAAAAAATTGACCCACCGTGTCGGCATCGGCACCGGGGTGGCTCAGCGTGTCTGGTGCAAACATAAAGACCTTGCCGCCGCCATGCACAATGCCAGCCGCCACATCCGGCGTGCTGCGAGCGCCCGTCAGCAGTGACTGCAATTCATCCGGTTCGAGTGCCGCCACTACAATGCCGGCAAATTCACCTTGTGGTCCGGTGACGCTCTTCAACACCAGCATCACGTAGACCCCCAGCACACTCTTGATGGGGGGTGTGAGGTACAAAACGGCCGGATTGGCCTCAAGGCTTGCTTTTTTGAAATAATCACGCTCGGCAAAATTTTTGCCAATCACATCGGGTCGGTTGCTGTACACCAGCGCGCCGTTCGCATCCAGAAATGACAGTGTGCGCACCCCTTCCAGTGCCTTGGACACCGCCGACAAGTGGCGCAGCGCCAGGTCGGGGCCATTTTTCTGGTTGGCCCAGTAGGGAAGACTTTCGCGCACGCCCGACAAAGCGCCGTCAATGGCGGTCAGGCGGCGCTCAATTTCCGACCCGATGGCCGCCGCCTGAGCCTGAAGGGAGATGCGCGCCTCCTGGTCGGTGTGTTGGAGATCCGAGTTAACCGAATAAGCCAGTGTTGTGGCAAACACCAGCAATGCGGCGCACAGCAACCACCACGCGGGCGCGTCGCGTCGCATGGTCCGTTTGGCGGCATGGCTCATGTCAGGCGGCCATCATTTTGGCCGGGTGCGGCAGGTTTGCTGGCCGCTGGGTGGCGCGAACGTTGTTCGCTGTAATGACGGAACGCCAGGGCGACTTCCTGCTTGAGCTTTTCATCGTTCCAGGGCTTGGACAGGTAGCGGTAAATGGCCCCCTTGTTGATGGCTTCGGTCAGGGTGCTCAGTTCTGAATAACCCGACAGCACCAACCGCACGGTGTCGGGGTAAAGCTCTTTGACCCTTCCCAAAAATTCGGTGCCGGTCATGACCGGCATGCGCTGGTCCGAGACGATGACTTGCACCAGGTGGGTTGCGAGCAATTCCAGCCCCTGGGCGGCGCTTTCAGCGCAGAGAATCTGGTAGCCCTCGCGTCGCAGCAGGCGCTTGAGGGCGCTCAAGATGCCGGGCTCGTCATCCACCAGCAGCAGCGTCAACTGGTTTTCACCGGCCTCAATCCCCAGGCTCATGACGCTGCCCTGTCGCAACATGTCGGCAATTTTCTCGTGTGGCACCGGGCGCGAGAAATGGTAACCCTGCATTTCGTCGCACTCGTGGCGGCGCAGGTACATCATTTGGCCTTCGTTTTCCACCCCCTCGGCAATCACCGTTTTGCCCAACTTGTGCGCCATGGCAATGGTGGCGGTGGCAATTGAAGCGTTGACCGGATTGCTTGTAATGTCGGCAATGAATGACTGGTCGATCTTGATCACGTCAATGGCGAAACGCGAGAGATACGCCAGAGAGGAGTAGCCCGTGCCAAAGTCGTCCAGCGAAATGCGCACACCCAGGGCTTTCAGGCGCTGGAGGATGCGAATCGCTATCTCGGCGTCGTGCATCATCACACTTTCGGTCAGCTCAAGCTCGAACAAGTGTGGCGGGATCGCATGCTCCTTGAGCAATGCTTCTACTATTTCCGGCAAATCCCTTTGGCGAAAATGCTGTGCAGACAGGTTCACAGCCACCCGCACAGGTGGCAGGCCGTCGTCAAGCCATTGGCGGATTTGAGTAATTGCCGCGCGCATGACCCAGTTGTCCAACGCAATCACCAGACCAGATTTTTCAGCCAGCGGAATGAAATGGCCTGGTGCCAGCAAACCACGCACCGGATGCATCCAGCGCACCAGCGCCTCCAGGCCCACCACATGCCCCGAGTGAAGACTGACCTGGGGCTGGTAGTGAAGCACCAGCTGGCTGGTTCGGATCGCTTGGCGCAGGTCTTCAACCGCGGCCGTGTGGCTTTGGCCGGCCTGGCCCAGTCCGGCCTGAAAGCGCCTGAACGCACCGCCAGCCTCCTTTTTTGCCGCCAGCAGTGCAATTTCAGCACAGGCAACCAATTCGTCTGGGCCAATTGCATCCGCCGGAAACAAGGCGGTCCCAACTGAAACCGAGAAGCTTACGTCGAGCCCGTTGATCGGGATGGATTGGGTCATGCGACGCAGCAGGCGCTCTGCTGCGTCTTGCATGGCCTCGGGATCGTTGCCACCAGACAGCACAAGCGCAAACTCGTCACCACTCAGGCGTGCCAGCAAGTCCTGCCGGCGGGAGGTTTCCCGCAAGCGA
>CAISLL010000134.1 GCA_903886165.1 uncultured beta proteobacterium
CCTGCGCAAGATGGCCGCGCGCCTCGGCCACGCGCAAGAAGAGCTGGAACAACAGGTGCGCACCGCTACACAGGCCTTGCGTGAGAAAAAGGAAGAGGCCGAGCAGGCCACCCAGGCCAAGTCCCGCTTTCTTGCAGCGGCAAGTCATGACCTGCGTCAGCCTACCCATGCCCTGGGCATGTTTATCACTCGCTTGGCGCAGTTGCCGCATGACGCGCAGACGCGCCAACTGATTGGTAACCTGGAAGATTCGGTGCGTGCGATGCAAGACCTGCTGGATGGTTTGCTGGACATTTCGAGGCTGGAGGCACAGGCAGTGCAGGTCAAACTGGCGCCGTTTGCGTTGTCGGACTTGTTTGCCCAATTGCGGCAAGACATGGCTCAAACGGCCCGGGACAAAGGCCTGAGCCTGCGCATTCGTGATTGCCCGGTCTGGGTCATGAGTGATGCCACGCTGCTTTACCGCATTTTGCTTAACCTGGTGGGCAATGCCTTGCGCTACACCGAGCGTGGCGGGGTACTGGTGGCATGCCGTTCAGTGAATTCAGGCACACAGCTGCAAATTCAGGTCTGGGACAGCGGCATCGGCATTGAACCGGAGCACCAGCACGACGTGTTCAAGGAGTTCTACCAGATTGGCAATCCTGCGCGTGACCGCAACAAGGGCCTGGGGTTGGGCTTGAGCATTGTGCAACGCACGGCAGATTTGCTGCGCCACCCACTTGCGCTTGCATCCCGTCCCGGTGTGGGCACCCGCTTTACCCTGACACTGCCTGTGGCTTCACCGGAAGCACCGGCGCCTCATTCCCTGAATCCGGAACCCGTCAGGGTGGACGAATTGGAAGGCGTCGAAGTGCTGGTGGTTGAAGACGACGCACTGGTGCGGTCTGCGCTGGTGGGCTTGCTTGTTGGTTGGGGTCTTCGGGTGCATGAAGCGCAAGGCCTGGCCGAAGCGCAAGGCCTGATCCAGGCCGGTGTCAGACCGGCGCTTATTTTGAGCGACTACCGCCTGCAGGACTGTGACAACGGGATCGAAGTGGTGCTGCAATTGCGCGCGCAGTTGCAGCGTGCTGTGCCTGCCTGCCTGATGAGTGGCGACACCGACGCTGCTTTAATGTCAGCCGCCCAAACTGCCGGGCTGACCTTGCTGCACAAACCGGTGCGCCCCGCCAAATTGCGAAATCTGTTGCGCCGCCTGTCGGCTGGTCAGCCTGTTGAAGAAGACTTGCGATAACCCCAGCGAGCTGCCTCGGTGGCTGCCTGGGTGCGGGTCTTGGCGTTGAAGGCGCGCATGATGGCGGCGACATGGGTCTTGATGGTTTCTTCGCCCACAAACAATCGGGCACCCATTTCACGATTGGTGCAACCGTCCAGCAGCAACTGCAGTACTTCAAGCTGACGTTGGCTGAAGACCGGTGCGGGCTGTTGGTCCGCCGTGGATGTCCACGAAAAATCGGGAAACGCGGTCGAGTCAGCAGGCCGATAGATCTCGCCTGCGAGCACGCGGCGCAGGGCGTCCAGCAACTCGTCACTCATGCCCGATTTGGTCACAAAACCTGCAGCGCCTTGAGTCAGGGCTTGATGGACAACGCTTGGGTTGGCCGAGCCTGACAGCATCACGACGGGCAATTCGGGGTGGTTTTTGCCAAAGATGGCCAGTGCGGCCAGGCCGTTCATGTCGGGCAGGTGGTAGTCAAGCAGCACCAGATCCAGGTCCGGGTGGACCTGGGCCAGTTCAAATGCCTGGGCGCAGTTGGGCGCCTGCATTACTTCGGTGGGTTCGGCGGGATCAAGGCCTTTGAGCACCTGGCTCAAACCTTCACGTACCAGCGCATGATCGTCCACCACGAGAATCTTCAAGTTTGGGCCTTTGGGGTCTTCTTACAATCCAAACAACGGCTGCAAACGCGTCATGTCGGGGCCTTTGCCTAGCTTCATCATATGTTACCAACATGTTCGTTCACTTACGCCTGCACACTGAATTTTCCGTCATTGACGGCACCACCCGTATTGACGAGGTGGTCAAGGCGGCTGCGTCTGACGGGCAGCCTGCCCTGACGATTTCCGACCTCAGCAACCTCTTTGGAGCCGTCAAGTTCTACAAGGAGGGCCGCAAGCGAGGCGTCAAGCCGATCATCGGCACCGAGGTTTGGCTGGAGGGTATGGGCAAGGACCTGGGGCAACTGAGCCGCGTGTTGCTGCTGGTGCAAAGCCATCAGGGTTACCTGAATCTGTCCGAGCTGCTGGCGCGGGCCTGGACGCAAAACGGTGGCAAGGCACAGGCCACCGTTTCTCTGGCCTGGTTGACCGAGCTCAATGGCGGACTGATATGCCTCTCGGGCGCGCAGGCCGGGCCGGTCGGCCAGGCGCTGCTGCAGGGCGACGAGGCCCGTGCGCTGAATGCCGCGCTGCAGCTTGCGGGTGTGTTCACGCACCGGTTTTACCTGGAGCTGCAGCGTGCCGGCCGCCCGGATGATGAGGCGCAGGTCGCCGCCGCAGTGCAACTGGCGCAGCGCATGCAACTGCCGGTGGTGGCCACCCACCCGGTGCAATTTTTGGCACCTGAGGATTTTGAGGCGCATGAGGCCCGTGTGTGTATTGCCGAGGGCGAGATGCTGGCCAACCCGCGCCGGGTGCGCCGTTTCACGCGCGACCAGTATTTCAAGACCCAGGCCGAAATGCAGGCCCTGTTTGCCGATGTGCCCTCAGCCCTGGCCAACAGCGTGGAGATTGCCAAACGGTGCAACCTGAGCCTGGTGCTGGGCAAGCCCCAGCTGCCGGACTTCCCGATTCCTGCGGTCAATGGCGTGGTGATGGGGGCCGACGAATATTTTCGTTATGCCTCGCATGAAGGTCTCAAGGAACGCATGGCGCACCTGTACCCCGACCCGGTTCAGCGTGAAAAAGAGATGCCGCGCTACCTCGAACGACTTGAATTCGAGCTGGTCACCATTTTGAAGATGGGTTTTCCAGGCTACTTCCTGATTGTGGGTGACTTCATCAACTGGGCAAAAAACAATGGCTGCCCGGTCGGGCCGGGGCGCGGTTCCGGCGCCGGTTCGCTGGTGGCTTATGTCCTGAAGATCACCGATCTGGACCCGCTGCAGTACAACCTGCTGTTTGAGCGCTTCTTGAACCCCGAGCGGGTCTCGATGCCCGACTTTGACATTGACTTTTGCCAGACCAACCGCGACCGGGTGATTGATTATGTGAAAGACAAATACGGCAAGAACGCGGTCAGCCAGATTGCCACCTTTGGCACCATGGCGGCACGCGCGGCGATTCGTGACGTCGGTCGGGTGCTGGACATGAGTTACACCTTTTGCGACGGCATCAGCAAGCTCATTCCGAACAAACCCGGTGTGGCGGTGACCTTGCAGCTGCCCCCACCAGACCGCAAAAAAGACGACAAGCTGGTGTATGCGGTGGAGGCCGAGCCGATTTTGGCCGAGCGGGAGGCCAAGGAAGAAGACGTGCGCACGCTGCTGGAACTGGCCCGCAAACTGGAGGGCATGACACGCAACATCGGCATGCACGCCGGTGGGGTGTTGATTGCGCCCGGCAAACTCACTGACTTTTGCCCGCTCTACCAGCAGCCCGGCAGCGACTCCGCGGTGAGCCAGTATGACAAGAACGACGTGGAGTCGGTCGGGCTGGTCAAGTTTGACTTTTTGGGCCTGGCAACCCTCACCATTCTGGAAAATGCGCGCGAATTCATTATCAAGCGCCATCCCGGTCAGGAAAATTTTGCCTTTGAGAACCTGCCGCTGGACGACAAGGCCACCTACAAGCTGTTTCAGGAGGGCAAGACCGAGGCCGTGTTCCAGTTTGAATCACGCGGCATGCAGGGCATGTTGCGTGACGCCAAACCGACGCGCCTGGAAGACCTGATTGCGCTGAATGCCCTGTACCGACCCGGCCCGATGGACCTGATCCCGAGTTTTGTGGCGCGCAAACACGGCCGCGAGGTGGTGGAGTACCCCCACCCGCTGGTGGCCGACATGCTGTCAGAGACCTACGGCATCATGGTGTACCAGGAGCAGGTGATGCAGACCGCGCAGATTCTGGGCGGCTACTCCTTGGGTGGCGCCGACATGCTGCGCCGCGCCATGGGGAAGAAAGACGCTGACGAGATGGCGCGGCACCGTCAGATTTTTCGCGATGGTGCACTGAAAAACGACATTCAGCAGGACAAGGCCGACGAGGTTTTTGACCTGATGGAAAAGTTCGCCGGCTACGGCTTTAACAAGAGCCACGCCGCCGCCTACTCATTGCTGGCTTACCACACCGCCTGGCTCAAGGTGCATTACAGCGCCGAGTTTTTCTGCGCCAACATGACGGTGGAAATGGACGACACCGACAAGCTCAAGGTTTTGCTGGAAGACGCTGTTCGGATGGGCCTGAGTTTTGAGCCGCCGGACGTGAACCGTGGCGTGAGCAGCTTTGAACCGGTGTCTGACAAGGTGATTCGCTACGGCCTGAGCGCTGTCAAGGGCAGTGGCCAGCAGGCCATTGAAGCGATCGTGGCCGCGCGTGAGGGGCGCGGTGTGGGGCCCAGGGGCGATACGGTGGGGCGATTCAGCAGCCTGTTTGATTTCTGTGCCCGGGTCGACCGTAGCCGCATCAACAAACGCACGGTGGAGGCGCTGATCAAGGCAGGGGCTTTTGATGCCATTGAGCTCAACCGGGCCAGCCTGATCGCCAGTGTCGACCTGGCATTTGAATTTGGTGCCGCCGCCCTGGCCAATGCCAACCAGTGCAGCCTGTTCGACATGGGGGGCGACGACGATCATGGCTCCAGCACGCAAGAGCCAGCGTTGGTGCAGGCGACGCCCTGGGGTGTCAAGGAGCGGCTGACTTATGAGAAAACCGCCGTGGGGTTCTACCTGTCGGGACACCTGTTTGATGAGGTCGCCACCGAGGTGCGCCGTTTTGCCAAACGTGAAATTGTGGATCTGATTGACACCCGCGAACCCCAACTGTTGGCAGGCATCGTCACCGACCTGCGCGTCATCAACGGCCAGCGCGGCAAGCTGGCGCTGTTCAAGCTGGACGACACCTCCGGCGTGATCGAGGCGCGCGCCGACGAGGCCTTGATCAATGCCCACAAAGACTTGCTGAAAGACGATGAGCTGGTCATCGTCATGGGCAAGCAGCAGCCTGACCGCTTTTCTGGCGGCATGCAGTTGACGGTGACGCAAATCTGGAATCTGGAGCAGGCGCGTTGTCGTTTTGGCAAGTACCTGAGGGTCAGTGCCAGCACCGGCCCGCAAGGCCTGCGGCTGGACATGGCCCGGCTCTTGAAGGACTTTCCGGCGCAAAAGGAAGTGACCGAACAGGGTGACTTGTGGCGTGGGCTGGGCGTGCGGCTGGCGTTGAACTGCGTCAGCGACGCGGGCACGGCCAGCGCCGAGCTGCAATTGGGTGAGCAAGCCAAGTTTTATCCGAGTGATGCGGCGCTGGCCAGCTGGTGGGCTCAG
>CAISLL010000135.1 GCA_903886165.1 uncultured beta proteobacterium
GGCCACGGCACCTGGACTTATGAAGCGATTGCCGAGGGCCTGGTGAGCCCGCAGCACACGGTGCAGATCGGTCTGCGCTCCAGTGGTGAGCGCACAGCGCGCGAGTATGTTCAAGACCAGGGTGGCCTGATCTTCACCGCGCGGCAATTGCGCGGGCTTGACGGGGCAGGACTGAAGCCCGTGATTGAACAAATCGTGCAGTGCCTGCACGGGCGCCCGTGTTACCTCACAGTAGACATTGATTGCCTGGACCCTGCCTTTGCGCCCGGCACCGGCACTCCCGAGCCCGGTGGGCTGAGCAGTTCCCAGCTGTTGACGCTGCTGGAAGACCTGTCTGTGCTGAACACCATTGGCATGGACTGTGTGGAGGTGGCTCCCGCCTATGACCATGCAGAATTAACCAGCAACGCCGCTGCCACCGTGGTCTGGACTTACCTGTGTGGTCAGGTCGCCAAAAGGCTTGGCGCTTGAACCTTCTGGCATTTCTTTGATTAGGCTCTGAAATCGCATGCTGCTCGACTCTGACACTCAACTCAACCAACAAAGTTACTACGAGGCCAGCGTGATGCGGCCTGAACCCGAACCACCCTTGCAGGAAGATTTGACCACGGACGTGTTGGTGGTGGGCGCGGGCTACGCGGGCTTGTCATCAGCTATTGAGCTGGCGCGGCGTGGATACCAGGTGGTGGTTCTGGAGGCAGAGCGTGTGTGCAGCGGTGCATCAGGGCGTAACGGCGGTCAGGCCATTGCTGGTTTTGCCAGCGGGCAAGGGCCGTTTGAGCAGCAGTTGGGAAAGGCTGCGGCACGCGAGGCATGGAGCATGTCAATGGCGTCGATCGATTTGATTGACGAGCGTATCCGTGAATTCGACATTGCCTGCGACCGTGTCAAAGGGTACATGTACGTGGCCGATTCAGCGCGAAAGGCCCGTGCGCTGGAAAAAGATTGTGTGTCCATGCAGCGCGACTACAGCTTTGCGCACAAGTTTGTGACGGGGGCCGACGTGCAGCGTTACATCCAGAGCCCACGCTACTGTGCGGCTGCCTTTGATAGCACCTCGGGTCATTTGCACCCGCTCAAGTTTGGTCTCGGGCTCGCGGGAGCCGCACAGACGCTGGGTGTGAAGATTTTTGAGAAATCCGCCGTCACTGCTCTTGAGCGCGGCGCCATCCTGAAAGCACGCACCTTGCAGGGCAGCGTGAGCGCCAGGTTTGTGGTGCTGGCAGGTAACTGCACCTTGCCTGAACATGGCCCCAGGGTGGCACCTGAGTTGACGCCACGCATCATGCCGGTCGGCACCTACATGATCAGCACGTCAGCGCTGTCGACTGACCTGTGCCGGCAACTGATCCCCAGCAACGCGGCAGTCTGCGACAATAATTTCATCCTGGACTATTTCCGTTTCAGTGCGGACAACCGCATGTTGTTTGGCGGGCGGGTGAGTTACTCCACACGCACGCCGTCCAACCTCAAGGCGGTGATGGCGCAACGCCTGGGCGCGATCTTTCCACAGCTTGAAAATGTGCCGGTCGAGCATGTCTGGGGAGGCTTTGTGGACATCAGCATGAACCGCGCGCCAGATTTTGGCCGCCTCGGCAACAATGTGTATTACCTGCAAGGGTTCAGTGGCCACGGCGTGGCACTGACCGGACTTGCCGGGCAACTGGCCGCGCAAGCGGTGGCGGGTCAGGCCGAACGCTTTGATGTGTTTGCCAGACTGCAACACCGGAGTTTTCCCGGCGGATCCCTGCTTCGAACGCCCAGTCTGGTGCTTGGCATGTTGTACCACCGGATGCGGGATGTCTTCTGAGTTGCGCCTTTTTTTGGCCGTTGTTTTATAA
>CAISLL010000136.1 GCA_903886165.1 uncultured beta proteobacterium
GCAGGCCATTGCGGCGCGGAACCCACAAGCCATCCTTCCCTACAGTTATGCCGGCACTATGGGGCTGGTGCAGGGCGAAAGCATCGCTGCGCGTTTCTTCAACAAGCTGGGTGCGTCGCAACTGGAGCGCACCATTTGCGCAGCTGCGGGCGGCGAGGGGCTGGTGCACACCTTGGGTGGCAAAGTGGGCATGCAGGTGGCGTTTTTTGCCGAGGCTGGCCTGATTTTGATCTGGGGTAGCAACTCAATTTCAAGCAACCTGCACTTCTGGCGCTATGCCAATGCCGCCAAACGGCGCGGTGCCAAACTGATTTGTATTGACCCGCGCAAAAGCGAGACCGCCGACAAATGCCACGAACACATTGCCTTGTTGCCGGGCACCGACGGGGCACTGGCACTTGGCCTGATGCACGAGCTGATTCAGAATGACTGGCTGGACCATGGCTACCTGGCCCATTACACCCTGGGCTGGGAGGCGCTGCGTGCGCGTGCCCTGTGCTGGCCGCCGGAGCGCGCCGCCGAGGTGTGTGGCATTAGCGCGGCACAAATCAGCGCCTTGGCGCGTGACTACGGCGCCAGTGCTGCCCAGTCAAACCAATCCGTCGCACCCGGTGCGGCCACCGGCCTCGGGCCTGCCGCCATTCGCATGAATTACGGCCTGCAACGGGTGCACGGCGGTGGCAATGCGGTGCGTTTGATTGCCAGTCTGCCGGCCTTGATTGGCGCCTGGCGCCAGCGTGCCGGCGGCGTGTTGTTGTCCAGTTCGGGCGCCTTCCCGGTGCAGCGCGCAGCCTTGCAGCGCCCCGATTTGTTGGCTGGGCGCACACCGCGCAGCCTCAACATGGTGACCATCGGCAATGACTTGCTGCGCCAGGGCAGCGCTGAATTTGGCCCGGCGGTCGAGGCGGTGGTTGTGTACAACAGCAACCCGGTGGCGGTGGCGCCTGAATCTGCCAAGGTGGCGCAGGGCTTTGCGCGGGACGACTTGTTCACCGTGGTACTGGAACATTTTCAGACCGACACGGCAGACTATGCCGATTACATCCTGCCAGCCACCACGCAACTGGAGCACTGGGACGTGCACGGTGCTTATGGCCACACCGATGCGCTGCTGAACCGCCCCGCCATTGCGCCGCAGGGTGAGGCCAAGCCAAACGCGCAGATCTTTCGGGAGCTGGCGGCCCGCATGGGGTTCACCGAGCCCTGTTTTCAGGACAGTGACGAGGCCTTGTGCCGTCAGGCCTATGGTGATGCGGTCGACTTCAAGGCCTTGCTGGCTGATGGCTTTGTCACCTTAAAAACGCCTGATGCGCCTTTTGCGCAAGGCAACTTTCCCACGCCCTCAGGCAAGTGTGAGTTTTTCAGCGAGCGTCTGGCCCGCCAAGGGTTGGACGGGTTGCCAGACCATGTGCCAAACCATGAGGCAGTCAAGACGTCCGGCAGCTACCCGCTGGCCATGATTTCACCGCCCGCGCGCAATTTTCTGAATTCAACGTTTGTGAATGTCGCCAGCCTGCAGGCAACCGAGCGGGAGCCCTTGCTTGAAATCCACCCGCTGGACGCGCAAGCCCGAGGCATCACCGATGGTGACACGGTCAACGTGCTCAATGACCGCGGCAGCTACCAGTGTCGTGCCCACGTCAGTCACAGGGCGCGCGTGGGTGTGGTCAATGGTTTGGGCGTGTGGTGGCGCAAGCTGGGGTTGGGCGGCACCAATGTGAACGAGCTGACCAGCCAGAAACTGACCGATATGGGTCACGGCCCAACGTTTTATGACTGTTTGGTCGAGGTGCAGCGGCGCTAGAAAAGCCAGGGCACAAAGCGCTTGCTTTGCAGGCAATACGCCGCATAACGCGCGTGGTGTTCGTTCAGCCAGCGCTCTTCCATTTGCGCCTTGATGAGCAGGACCAGCCACAAGGCACACCATGCCAAAGCGCCGGTCAAGGGCTGTACCAGCCAGGCCATGGCACCCGCGCCCAGTAGCACCGCGCTGTACATGGGGTGGCGAATGAGGCGGTAGGGCCCGGTGGTCACCAAGTGTCCGGCTGCCTTGGGTGCCGGATGAATATTGAAGTTGCCCAACCGGTTGTAAGTCAGGGTACAGACCCCCAGCAGCAAGGCGAGCGCGGCCAGTGCCAGGCTCATCAGTGGCAGGTCGCCTTGCCAGACCCGGGGTATGGCGAGCACCGCCAGCAGCAACAACAAGCCAAATTGCAGAGCCACCAGCAGGCTGCCGGTGAGGTGTCGGTCACGGTCAAACGGAGCAGGCATGGATGAAACGGTGTGCGAAAAAAGTGTGGCCAAGGCAGGGTTTAACCCGCCACGGGTGTGATGTTATTCGGGTTAACCCTGAGTTACGTCAAGTTTCTGAAATGTTGCTTAGGTAACATTGGATCAGTTTCATTTTCATCACTCTCGGGAATCATCATGACAGCTCGGTTAACCAACAAAGTTTCCATCATCACTGGCGCGGCGCAAGGCATTGGCCTGGCGACGGCGCTCAAATTTGCCCAGGAAGGTGCCATTGTCATCGTCTGCGATGTCAAGCAAGCTGGCGTGGATGAGGCTGTGGCCAAGTGTCAGGCACTTGGTGCGACCGCACAAGGTTTTGTGATGGACGTGACCCAGCGCGCCATGGTGGATGCGGTGGTAGCGCAGGTCAAGGAAAAATTTGGCCGTATTGACGTGCTGGTCAACAACGCGGGCATCACGCAGGATGCACGCCTGCAAAAAATGACGATCGAGCAGTTTGACAAGGTGATTGATGTCAATTTGCGTGGCGTTTTTCATTGCACGCAAGCGGTGGCTGACGGCATGGTGGCCCAGGGCAGCGGCGCCATCCTGAGTGCCAGTTCGGTGGTGGGCTTGTATGGCAACTTTGGCCAGACCAATTACGCCGCCACCAAGTTCGGCATCATTGGCTTCACCAAAACCTGGAGTCGCGAGTTGGGTCCCAAGGGTGTGCGCGTGAACGCCGTGGCCCCTGGCTTCATCTCAACCCCGATGGTGGCCGCCATGCCTGAGAAAGTGTTACATGACCTCGGTGCCAAGGTGCATCTGCGCCGCCTGGGCAAGCCCGAAGAAATTGCCAATGTGTATGCCTTCCTGGCCAGCGACGAGGCCAGCTACATCAATGGTGAAGTGATTGAGGTGTCAGGCGGTATTTCCCTCTGAGTTTTTGGTGGCGGGTTCAGCATACTTTCTGGCCGGCCAAGCCCCCACCTTCTGCGTCACGCGCCGCGCATGACGGCACTTGCTGCGTTTGGGATCGCGGGGCGGCCGGTTGTGTTGCAGCATGTTAATCTGCGCCACATGAAACTTCTACTCAAATGGCTGCTCAGCGCCACTGCCTTGCTGTGTGTGACTTACCTTTACAGTGGCGTGGTGGTCAGCAGTTTTGGCATCGCGATGATCGCTGCGTTGGTCATCGGACTCTTCAACATGGTGCTGCGCCCTGTGTTGGTTTTGCTGACGCTGCCAGTCACGGTCGTCACCCTTGGGCTTTTTTTGTTTGTCATCAACGCGCTGATGTTCTGGGCTGCCGCCGGCATGTTGGATGGCTTTCATGTGCGTGATTTCAGCGCGGCCTTATGGGGTTCGTTGATTTATTCAGTGTTGGGGCTGCTGATCGATTCATTTTTCGATCGCCTGCTCTCCAAGTGACGCCTCGATCTGGCGTAGGCGCGTGTCGATGATCGACGCGTCGATGTGGTCTGCGCTGGAGAGGGTTGAGCTGCCGGGTGTACGAAGTTGATCCTGTGCCCCTTTGAGCCGGTCCAGTGCCCCTGCGTAGTCCAGGTTGGCGATCTTTGCCTCGGCTTCGGCGCGCAGGGCGCGCAGGTTTTTACCCCGCGCGAGGTAAATGCCAGACAGGAACTGCCAGGCCATCGCATCGTTCGGTGTCAGCGCCACCCAGGTCTGCAGGCGTTGTGCCATCGCGTCAAGTGATTCAGGTTGGCCTGTGCGCAGGGCAATTTGGGCTTGCAGCAGCAGTGCCGGGCGGCGTGGTGTGGATCCTTCTAATCGACTCGTACCCAGGACATCGGCGAGCGCAAGCAACTGGGGCTGTGGCAGGTCAGGTGTTGCCAGTGCAATTTCAACGCCAAGCCATCGGGCTTGCAGGGCCGCATCAGCATCTGCCGAGGTCACGGCATGCAGTCGATCGAACTGTCTGCGTGCCAGCACCGCATCCCGCAATTGGCTCGCCGCCAATGCTGCACCGTACAGCACACCGGCTTGCACTGCTGGTGGTTGTTTGGCCAGCGTGGCGCTGTCGGCATGCGTTTGCCACGCCCTGAGCGCGTCAACCCCGGAGTTCGAAAGCACTCGCGCCCGAGCTGCCAGCATGGCGTGGGGCATGGTTGGCACCGTGCTGTCGGGATATGCGTTGCCAAGCGGCAAACGCGACTGCATGTCAGCGATTCGCTCGATGGTCAGCGGATGACTGCGCAGGTAAGGGTAGGCGCCGCTGTCATTGAGCCGCGAGGCTTGTTGGAGCTTGTCAAACATGCTGACAAAACCCTGCGCCTCAAAGCCAGCATGGGTCATCACCCCAAAACCGACGCGGTCCGCCTCGCGTTCCATGTCGCGTGAAAAATTGAGCTGATTTTGTGCCGCGAGCGCTTGTCCGCCCACAATCAGGGCATTGCCCGCATCGGCATTTTTGCTGGCCGCCAGCGCACCCAAAATCATGGCGCCAATCATCCAGGGTGTTTGCTGGTTGCTTTTTGCCATCAGGCGTGCAATGTGGCGCTGTGTAACGTGACTGAGTTCATGGCCCAATACCGATGCCAACTCAGACCTGCTGCTCACCACGCCGATCAGCCCCAAATGCACGCCCAGGTAGCCGCCAGGCAGTGCAAACGCGTTCACACTTCGGTCGCGCCCCATCACGATGCGCCAGGCGAAGCGTTCATCAAGCTCCGGTGTCAGGTCGCCGCGTGCCCTGGCGGCATCCAGCAGCGGTTGCCAGATGTCTTGAACGTAGTCAGTCAACACCGGATCCTCAATGAAGTCGGGGTCGCGGTACAGCTCCCGAGCAATGCGGTCACCCAGACGTCTCTCGGCAGCGCTGGTGATCTCGCTGCTGTCGCCGAGCAAGGGAAGTGTGGTTGACGTTACAGACTGCGCACCTGACTGAGTGGGCCACAGTGCAAATGCTGATATCAAAAATATAGCAAAATGTGTTTGCTTTATAAGGGGCATAGACCTGATTTTTGTGAAAAAAGCATGCACGTGAGTTCTTTCATGAGATCACGCCATCCCCTGAGGCGATGGCTGGCGCGTGCGTTGCTCGTATGATGCCATCTGTACGTAAAGGTTTGGTGAAGCCGCCTTTCTTTGTATCCTGTTGACCATTCATCTATTCCTGATATGACCCAGCTAACCCATTTTGATGCACAAGGCCAAGCCCACATGGTGGACGTGGCTGCGAAAGCGGCCACCCACCGCATTGGCATTGCTGGCGGGCGTATTGAGATGTTGCCCGCAACCTTGGCTTTGATTGAATCCGGTAGCGCCAAAAAAGGCGATGTGTTGGGCATTGCCCGCGTGGCAGGCATCATGGCCGCCAAGAAGACCAGTGACCTGATTCCGTTGTGTCACCCACTGGCGCTGACCAGAGTCGCCATTGAATTTGAAGTCAATCACGCTAGCAACTCATGGGCCAGCCATGTGCATTGCACGGCGACTGTGGAGACCGTTGGTCCAACTGGCGTGGAAATGGAGGCACTCGCTGCGGTGCAAGTGGCACTTTTGACAATTTATGACATGTGCAAGGCCGTTGACCGGGGCATGACCATCACGGGTTGCAGACTTCTGGAGAAACGCGGGGGTAAGTCAGGCAGCTTTGTGGTCCGCGCGTAGTCTGTGCTCGAATGCCTTGGTGCTTGATCTTGCCAAGCGGATCGATTTTGTGGTTCGGGCACTGCATCTTGCCATTCATGGCGGGGACTGGGTTGCCACCCACGTGGCATGCGCCTCAGGAAAGGCGGCTTTGTAACGAGCGGCAAAAAAGTTCACTTCCTCCGCGTATCCAAGGAGTTTGCTGCTCTCCAGCACCAACTCGACGGTGCGTGCCTCGGGTGAAAAATGAAGCATGTCCAAAGCGAGATCATGTGTCTCGCGGGCATTTTTTGCATCAAGCTCGGTGGTCGTCAAGGCGGCAAACCGGACTTGGTCCTGAAAAAAGGCAACGCTGCTGATTTTTCGCTGGGTGTCGTCTCGGTAGTCGGTCATCCTTTCGGCAGGCGGCAAGTAGATTTGGCTGGCAAGTTGATAGTTCCAGCCCGCATAGCTACAAAATATGACGATGGCTATGGAAACCCAGGCGTGAATGTGCAGTCTTTGAGGCCGGAAACGCGCATGGCCAGCAAATTTCGATAGGCGTGGTACTGCTTGCCACAGCAACCAGACGCTCAGGAGGGCCGCCGCCTGAAATGGGCCATACCACAGTGGGTACTCCAGCAAGCTGTGCAGTCCGATGACGGCCAGAATGGCCCATGCAAGTTGTCGGCTGGTATCCAACTCGTGCCAAGGCTTGTCGCGCCACACTAGCCATGTAAGTGCGCCGCAGATTAGCAAAGCCAATGGTAGACCGAGTTCAACCGCCAAATGTAAAGGGAGATTGTGCGCATTGTCCAGGATATCGCAAAACCGCGCGCCAGGGTACAGGCTTATGAAGTGCGCGTAGTCCAACTCCCCCCAGCCCCAGCCCAGCCATGGTTTTTGTGCAATCAGGTGCAGCACATTCCCCCATAGGGTCAGTCGGCTTGAGCAAAGCGCATCGCCCGAACGCAGGCGTGCCCAGGCGCCACTTGTCAGGGGGTCGAGTCCTGCCAATAGCGGCAGTGCCAACGATGCCGCCGCATAAGCCAGCAATGTCATGAGCAATACTTGGTAAACAGGCCGCAAATATCTGTTTTGGTCAAAGGGGATCGAGCACTGCTGCTGCCACCAGCCGGTGAGTGCTGTGATCAGTAACAACTGCATCAGTCCGGTTCTCGAAGACGAGGCGGCGTTGCCTGTGCCGAGCAAAAAAGCCGCCGCCAGGAGAAGCAACCAAGGCCAGGTTGCTTGGCGTCTGGCCCGTGGCAAATTCGCAGTCAACCACAGCAATGCCACCAAGCCAATGTTCATCAGAGTGGCAAACTGATTCCGTTGCCGCAAATTGCCATACGCCTCGCCGACACCTGTGTGGTTGATCAATTGTCCAGCCCATGCTGTCGCGCCAAAGTACTGCAGCAAACCGATCATTGCATTGATGCTTGCTGCGGACAGCCATGCCAGCGAGACAATCCGTACCAATAACCGTGTGTTTCCCTTTGCATTGGCGGCGGCCAGGGCCGGCAACAGCAACGCGGAGCACAAAGTTGAAAACAAGAACGGCCAAACCGCTGGCGTTGGGCCTGGTGAAAAAGGATTCAGCCAGGGTAGAGTCACGGCGACGAAAGCAATAAAGGCTGTCATGTGTTGATGTCAAGAATGTATGTCAGAGCAGCGCTTGCAAGACAAATATTGTCGCTGTTGTCGTAGGCAGGGCTCTTTCCTGCCACAATACCGCTCCTTGCATCGTTTGCTCGAGCCGTCCAGCTTAAGGTAAGTCAAGACGGCGGAATGAGCGATTTGATGCCACCCTTGCGGTGGGCCTTAAAAAGTTTTTGTAGTTTTAAGAAAAACGCAAAAAGGCGTGCTAGAATACAAGGCTTCGCTGATCACAGTGAAGCCATCAAAGAAGACAAGAAGCTGGTTAAATCTGGTGGTTGTTGGATGAGCTCATTAAAAACATACAGCCGATAAGCGTGGGCGTTTGAAGAAAGAAGCTTAAGTTCTTAGGAACTAAGTCTTAACTGACTTACAAACGCTCATGAAGTAAAAAAGATGTGAAATTCAGAAATGAAGATCACGTTGATTCCAATTTATGAGTTGCACAGAAATGTGCAAAAAATTCAAGATCGAACTATAGAGTTTGATCCTGGCTCAGATTGAACGCTGGCGGCATGCCTTACACATGCAAGTCGAACGGCAGCACGGGAGC
>CAISLL010000137.1 GCA_903886165.1 uncultured beta proteobacterium
GATTGACGCCGCCATTTTGTTCAGCGACATCCTGACCGTGCCCGATGCCATGGGCCTGGGGTTGTCATTTGCGCTGGGCGAAGGCCCAAAGTTTGCCCACCCGGTGCGCGATGAGGCAGATGTAGCCAAGCTCGAAGTGCCGGACATGGACAAGCTGGCTTATGTGTTCAACGCCGTCACATCCATCCGCAAGGCACTGAATGGCCGAGTGCCCCTGATTGGCTTCAGCGGTAGCCCCTGGACGCTGGCTTGCTACATGGTCGAAGGTGCAGGGTCTGACGACTACCGGCTTGTCAAAACCATGATGTACAGCCGCCCGGATCTGATGCACAAGATCCTGCAGATCAATGCCGATGCAGTGGCGCTGTACCTCAACACCCAGATTGAGGCGGGTGCCCAGGCGGTCATGGTGTTTGACAGCTGGGGCGGTGTGCTGGCAGACGGTATGTTCCAGGAATTCAGCCTGGCCTACACGCGCCGGGTGCTGGCCAAACTGCACAAAACCTGGAATGGCGCACGTATTCCCAGCATCGTGTTCACCAAAGGCGGTGGGCTGTGGCTCGACGAGATGGAGCAACTGGACTGCAACGCGCTGGGTGTGGACTGGACGGTGAACCTGACCAAGGCTCGCGCCATCGTGGGTGGCAGCAAGGCCTTGCAGGGCAACCTCGACCCGAATGTGTTGTTTGCCCCGCCAGCGCAAATTGAAGCCGAGGTGATCAAGGTGCTGACCGCCTTTGGCACACCGCACAGTGGCACAGGCCCCGGTCCCACACACATCTTCAACCTGGGCCACGGCATCAGCCAGCACACCCCACCCGAGCATGTGGGTGCCTTGGTGCAGGCAGTGCACCACCACTCACGCCTGATGCGTGGCGCCTGCTGATCACTGGCGACGCATAGCACTTTTTTGGACGTTTGTGCAGTCCAAGATGCAGAGAATTTTGTAACTTATGCACAAATTCAGTAATGTTGCGTTGCAACATCGAGCATTTCAGCTTACACCGCTAGCAAACCCATAGCGCTCTTAAGTGATTGATTCATATGGGTTTTATAAATTGCCTTTTTTCTGTGCAGACTAAGAAAAGCCTTGATTTGCAAGGCTTGGCAGACCTTGCCAGATCCTTATCAACAAAGTTATCCACAGAAAACTTGGATGACTGATAAACCTTCTAAAAATCAATCACTTAACGCGCTTTTCGCAAGTTCACTTGAACAACATGCCGCAAACGCCACCGCCCAATGCCAGCTTGACCCAGGTGTTGGTTCATACCCCGGTTTACAGCCAGATGGCCGGAGCGCTGACCTATTTGAGCGAGCCGCCGCTGGCGCCCGGCACGCTGGTGCGTGTGCCTTTGGGTCCGCGCGAACTGTTGGGCGTGGTGTGGGACAACGGCACGTCTTCCCCATCAGACACACAGCTGGACAGCGCCAGGCTGCGCCCGGTGACCGCCGCGCTGGACGCTTTGCCACCCTTGAGCGCAAATTGGCGCGCCTTTATCACCTTTGCCGCGAGCTACTACCAGCGCGCGACCGGCGAGGTGGCGCTTGCCGCCTTGCCGCCACAGTTGCGCGACATGAGCAGTGTGCAGCTGGCGCGGCGCCTGAAAAAACTCGCAAAAAATGCACAAACCTCGTCCGATGCCGCGCCGGAAGCATCTTCCGCGGGTAGCAATGGTTTCGAAAGCACTATGCATTCCATAGTGCTTAGCGACGAGCAGACAAGGGCTATAAGCGAATTTCATAGAAATGATGGGCCATTTTTACTGTTTGGTGCCACCGGCAGTGGCAAAACCGAGGTGTTCATGCACTGCACCGCGGAGTTGCTGGCACGCACGCCAGACGCACAGGTGCTGGTGATGGTGCCCGAGATCAACCTGACCCCTCAGCTTGAAGCGCGCTTCCAGGCGCGGTTTTGCAAGCGGTATGGCGAGGAGGCGGTAGTCTCCATGCACAGCGGTATGACCCCCGCGCAACGCCTGAACGCCTGGCTGGCAGCCCACAGCGGTACTGCACGCATTGTGCTGGGTACGCGTATGGCCGTATTTGCATCCATACCTCAACTGAAACTGATCATCGTCGACGAAGAGCACGACCCGAGCTACAAAAGCCATGAAGGCGCGCGTTACTCGGCCCGCGACCTGGCCGTCTACCGTGGTCGCCTGGACGGTGCCAAAGTGCTGTTGGGTTCTGCCACGCCGTCGCTGGAAAGCTGGCACCACAGCCGCCCCGCCGCAGAGGGCGGGCGTTACCAGCGGCTGGAGATGCCAAGCCGGATCGGCAGCGGTCAGTTGCCCCTGGTGCGCCGGGTGGATATGAACCACCAGCCCAAGTCGTGCATCGTCTCGGCACCCCTGCTGGCCGCGATCGCGCAGCGCATCGCCCAGGGCGAGCAAAGCATGGTGTTCCTGAACCGGCGCGGCTACGCCCCGGTGCTGCAATGCACCGACTGCGAATGGAAAAGCGAGTGCCCAAACTGCAGCGCCTACCGTGTGTTCCACAAGATTGACCAGACCCTGCGTTGCCACCATTGCGGCTTCACTGAGCGGGTGCCACGGGCCTGTCCGGCCTGCGGCAACCCCGACATTGCGCCACTGGGGCGCGGCACCGAGCGGCTGGAGGAACACCTGGCCGAACTGCTGGCAGACATTCGCCGCCCTGACGGCCAGGCAGTGCGCATTGTGCGCATTGATGCCGACACCACGCGCCATAAGGGCGCGCTTGAATCCCAGTTGGCCCAGGTGCATGCGGGCGAGGTCGATGTGCTGGTCGGCACCCAGATGATCGCCAAGGGGCACGACTTTCGGCGCATCACGCTGGTGGCGGCTGTGAACCCCGACAACGCGCTGTTTTCCAGCGACTTTCGCGCGCCAGAGCGGCTCTTCAGCCTGCTGATGCAGGCCGCCGGTCGGGCCGGGCGCGACTCGGCGGTGGCCGGTAGCAGCGAGATGTGGCTGCAAAGCTTTCACCCGACGCATCCCTTGTTTGAGGCGCTCAAAACACACGACTACCCGGCCTTTGCCGCATCACAACTCAAGGAACGCCAGCAGGCCGGCATGCCACCCTTCAGCTTTCAGGCGCTGGTGCGTGCAGAAGCCCGCAGCCAGGACATCGCGCAAGGTTTTCTGAACGCCGCCAGCCGCGCCGCCGCCGGACAAAGTGACACTGCAGCCTTACTGGCGCACCTCACGCTCTACCCGGCGGTGCCGATGAGCATGGCGCGTATTGCCAACATCGAGCGCGCCCAGATGCTGGTGGAAAGCAGCTCACGCGCCGCGCTGCAACGCTTTCTGACGGCCTGGCAAGGCGTGCTGCACAACACCCGGTCGTTGCCGGACTGCAAAGGCGTGCTGCGCTGGGCAATTGACGTGGACCCGCTCAACGTCTGATTCCAATTCCAAATCATCCGTGTCGTTGTTGCTTCGCCTTGGTGGCCACAATCACCTGAAAGTTGCCGAAAAAGGCGGTGTGGCGCTCACAGGTCACGCCGGGCATGGCTTGCAATTGCTGCACCGGGTCATGACTGTCCCACAAGGCCAGGCCATAGGGCTCAAACACCTTGAAATAGGTCCAGCTCAGGGCGCGCAACAGCCAGGGGCTGGGGCGGTGAAACTCACCCAGGTAAAGCTTGCCGCCTGGCGCCAGCACACGCATGGCCTCACTCAAAGCGTCAACTTTCAGGTGGTGCGGCAATTCATGCAGCAGAAAAAACATCACATTCGCCTGCACCGAGGCGTCTGGCTGACGCATGGCCACCGCGTTGTCTTTCAAATAAACGATGTGCCCGGCATGGTCGCCCAGCTTGGTCTGGGCATGGTCAAGTTCGTTCTGGATGATGTCTGCAATCAACACCTTGCGGGCACCCGACTTGACCGACGCCTCCACCACGCGGGGAATCACATTGCCAAAGGCGCAGGAGGTGATCAACACGTCTTTGCCCCGCAACTCGTCCTTGCGCAAGCCGTGGGCGATGATCGTTACCAAGTGGCTGTACTGAAACAACAAGATCGCCGAGATGATGGGTTGCCAGTCAACCAGCCTGATCAGCCGCATGTTGGAATAAATCGGGTAAACATGGGCCGCGTCGTGCGACAACCGCCCCATGGCACCACGCATCAGCAACGCACCACGCGTCAGAGTGAAGAAGAACAGGGCGGTGCTGCCAAGCACCACCGCCACCGCGAAAAATGTGTATGAAAACCAGGCAGGCATTGCAATCTTTCTGTTAAGTGGATCCAGACGCGGTCTATCAGCGTCCTCCCAACACAGATTACACGCCGGCAGGAAAACTCTGTGTTGACCTACATCAAAATCGAGACGGAATGTGGCGGCCAACACCCGCTGGTGAACTTCATGCCAGCAGCGACACAGTCAGGGAAAACGTGAGAAACGCTGCCGCAGTTGAAACCAGAATGATGCGGGCAATGCGCCCGTTGTCCGCGCCAAACCGCTCGGCCAGCAAGGACACATTGCTGGCGCTGGGCAGGGCAGCGGTGAGCACCATCACGCTCAAGGCAAAACGCGACAGAGGCACGCCCTGGCTGATGAGCGTGGCCCCAACCAGCAGCACCAGCAACGGGTGCAAAAACAGCTTGATCAAGGCCACTGGCAAATAATCACGCAGCAGCGGCGCCGCGGCATGGCCCGAGGCCGAGAGCATTTGTGAGCGCGCAAGCACAGCCCCAATGGTGAACAAGGCCACGGGAGATGCCGCGTCCGCCAGCAAGCCCACGGTTTGCGCCACCGGCTTGGGCGTTGTCCAACCCAGCACCGACACCCATGCGCCAAGCAAAATCGCCCAGGGCATGGGGTTGGCCAGCACCCCTTTGAGGGCATTCTTCAAAGCTTTGGACGCGCCATGGGCGTCCGCCCCGTCCAGCCGAGAGAGCGCAATACACAAGGAGGTGGTCACGATCATGTCAATCACGATGGTCAGAATCACCGGCCCGGCCGACTTCGCACCCAGTAGCGCCACCAACAGCGGCACACCCATGAAACCCGAGTTGGGAAAGGCGGCTACCAGCGCGCCAAACGAGGCATCGTTCCAGCCGATGCGCCGGTTCAGACTGACCGCCACCGTGAACCCGACCACCACCAGCGCACAGAACAACCAGGTGGCAAAGACCCCAACGTCAAGCAACTGTGCAATCGGCGTCGATGCGCCAAAACGGTACAACATGCAAGGCAGGGCAAAAAACAGCACAAAACCGTTCAGGCCAGGGATTGCCTCCAGCGGAATCATGCGCCGCCGCGCGGCCAGGTAGCCACACAACACCAGGGCAAAGAAAGGAAAAGTAATAATGAAAACTTGCAGCACAAGGCGATTGTGTCAGCTAAAAACGTCCATCGCGGCACGCTGGCATGAGGCACATTCGAAACTGCGTCGCTGTCAGATAATGGCGCCATGCCTGACATCGACCCTCGCTTACCCGGCCCTGTCGCCCCCACCACCCATTTCATGATGGCGCATCCGGCCCATGTGATGGCACTTGGGTTTGGATCGGGCCTGAGCCCTGTTGCCCCAGGCACCATGGGCACACTCTGGGCCTGGCTGGTGTTTGTTTTGCTGGAAAACCGTCTGACCGAACTTCAATGGGGTAGCCTGATTGCGGTCAGCATCGTCGTCGGCTGGTGGGTGTGCGCCCAAACCGCCAGGCGCATGCGGGTGCTGGACCCCAGCAGCATCGTCTGGGACGAGATTGCCGCCTTCTGGCTGGTGCTTTGGCTCATTAGCCCGACCGGGCTGTGGGAGCAGTTGGCCGCCTTTGCGCTGTTCCGTTTTTTTGATGCCGTCAAGCCTGGCCCGGTGGCCTGGGCCGACCAGCTCTACCACGGGATCGACCCCGCCACCGACCGCTTTGCCTGGACCAAAGCTGGCTGGGGCATCATGCTGGACGACCTGGTGGCGGCGTTTTGCACCCTGCTGGTGATCGCACTGTGGCGAGCCTCGTGATGCAGCCAGGTTTGAAATCACAGCAAAATGAAGAGCTGTCGACCAAATATCTATGCGGTCTTACAGCCAATTTGCTAATAAACAATGGCTGGATGATGGTCACGGCTGAGAGCTGCACAGGCGGCATGATGGCAGCCGCCTGCACTGACCTGCCCGGCTCCAGCACCTGGTTTGAGCGCGGTTTTGTCTGTTACTCCAACGCCTCCAAGACTGAAATGCTGGGGGTGGATGTGGCATTGATCGACACCTTCGGTGCGGTCAGCGAGCCGGTGGCACGTGCCATGGCCTTGGGTGCATTGGCCCACGCCCATGCACAAGTGGCCATTGCTGTCACAGGAGTGGCCGGCCCCGGTGGTGGCAGCGCCGACAAACCTGTGGGCACGGTCTGGTTCGGCTTTACCTTGGGTCAAAGCGTGAGCACCGAAGCAAAGCAGTTCGCAGGTGACCGCGCTGCGGTGCGACACGCCACCGTAAGGCACGCCTTGGCCCGGGTCGCGGAGCTCATCCGTGCAAAGGAACGCGCATGAAAATATTGATTGTTGAAGACGACCTGATGATGGGCGCGGGCCTGCAGGCTGCCCTGAACGAGGCGGGATTTATCGCACACTGGGTCACTGACGGCCTGGTGGCGTTTGACTTGCTGAAAACAGCGTCTTTTCGCGCCCTGGTGCTTGACATCACGCTGCCCGGGCTTGACGGCCTGACACTCCTGACCAAACTCCGGGCCGGTGCCAACATGGTGCCCGTGCTGATGCTGACTGCGCGTGACACCACCCGGGACAAAGTGGTGTCGTTTGAGTCAGGTGCCGATGATTTTCTGGTAAAGACCACGGACATGGAAGAACTGATCGCGCGCCTGCGCGCGCTGATTCGCCGGGCAGGATTTGTCGGACGCATCACGGTTGGCAATCTGACCATCGACACGGACACACAAGCAGCGACACAGGACGGCAAGTGGCTCAGTGTGTCCAACCGGGAATTCCTGTTGTTGCGGACACTCATGGAAAACGCCGGGCAAGTGGTGACCCGCACCCGCCTGGAACAACAGCTTTTCGGGTTGAACCGCACAGGTGAAAGCAATGTGCTTGAAGTTCACATTCACAATCTCCGGCAAAAAATTGGGGAGGACAAGCTGAAAACAGTGCGCGGTGTCGGCTACGCCATGGCAAAGCCGTGACCTCTGTCAAGCGCACACCCATCACCCTGAGCCACCGCCTGCTGGTGGGCCTTGGCGTGGTCAGTTTCATCTTTTGGGCGCTCATGGCAGCCTGGTCGACCCGCAACAACCTTCGGGAGATCGACCAACTCTACGATGTGCACCTGGCTTACACCACCAAGGCGTTTTTGCACTTGGCAGACCCGGATGACGACAAACAGCTTGGCTTCCCTGGCACTTTGACATCCAGTGAAATTGCCGAGCTTCTTGACAATTCGCCAGAATCTGCTGAGCGCCCTGGCGCCAGCGCGCCACTTGGGGGCAAGCCTCGCAACACCAGGAAGTACCAGTACAACCAAAGCCTGCGCTACCAGTTGTGGCGCCGTGACGGCAGCCTGTTGTTTCGTTCAGACAACGCACCGCTCACACGCATGGCAGCGCAAACCGGTTTTTCCGACACATGGGATGCGCAAGGCGCTGGCTGGCGCAACTACCATGTGTTTGATACCAACCACGGTGTGCGCATGATTGTGTCGGAGCCCCACACATGGCGCACGCAGCTGGCACGAAGCATGATCATCCACGCCGCCACACCCCTGGCACTGGGCCTGCCGGTGCTGTTCCTGTTGCTATGGTTTTCCATCAGAAGAGGATTGCGCCCGCTGGCCGCCCTGAGCCAGGAAATCATCAAGAGACAGCCGGACAACCTGACACTGATTGACGCGCGGCAGGTGCCTGATGAAGTCAAGCCCATCGTCACTGCCTTGAATGACCTGCTCACGCGCATGGCGCAGACGCTGGAGCATGAACGCCAATTTACCGACGATGCAGCCCACCAGTTGCGCACACCGCTGGCAGCCATTCAAGCCCTGTTGTACACCGCACGCCACACCGCCGCAGAGGCACCGCACCAGCTCGCACTTGAGCAAATGCAATCAAGTGTGGCGCGTGGCATTCGCTCGGTCAACCAGTTGCTGGCTCTTGCGCGACTTGACCCGAGACAGGATCAGCCAGCGTTCTCGATCGTCAACCTTGAAGAGATTGCCGAGAAGGTCTGTGCCGAACTGGCGCCACTGGCCTTGCAACGTGACCAGACACTTGAACTGCTGGCAGAGCCTGGTTTGCCGCGCATTTCAGGAAACGCGGACATGCTTTCGATGCTGATTTCCAATCTGGTGGACAACGCCATCCATTACACACCGCCGGGTGGGCAGATCACCGTCCGGATTGAACCAGACGGCGGTCGACTCCGACTCTCGGTCAGTGACGACGGGCCTGGCATTGCGCCCGAGCTGCGTCAGCGGGTTTTTGTGCGCTTTTACCGCGTGGCCTCACAAAGCCAGCCCGGCACCGGCCTGGGCCTGTCCATTTGCCAGCGCATCGCCGAACGACATCGCGCCAGCGTGACGCTGACAGATGGCCTGCAAGGCCGCGGCCTGACTGTGCAAGTCCGGTTTGGCACATGAGCCTTGATTTTTTCAGTGGCCTTGCCACCGGCCTGGCGCTGATTGTGGCGATTGGCTCACAAAACGCCTATGTGCTGCGCCAGGGCATTTTGCGTGAGCATGTGTGGCCCATCGTGGCGTTTTGCGCCCTGTCCGACGCGCTGCTGATTCTGGCCGGCATTGGCGGGGCGGGAGTGGTGATCCGGGGCAATGAGACGCTGCTGCTGATGACACGATATGGTGGCGCCCTGTTTCTGGCCAGCTACGGCGCCTTGGCCACACACCGTGCGTGGCGAGGCAGCCAGATGCAATTGGACCAGGGCAGCGGTGCCACATTGACAGTGTCGCTGACCACCTGTTTCGGCTTTACCTTCCTGAACCCGCATGTGTACCTGGACACCGTGGTGCTGCTGGGCAGCATTGCCAACCAGCGCCAGGGCAACGGGGCCTGGGTGTTTGGCGCGGGTGCCTGCACCGGCAGCGTGGTCTGGTTTTCTGCCCTGGGCTTTGGTGCGCGTTTTCTGGCCCCGCTGTTCCAGACCACCACCGCCTGGCGCGTGCTTGACAGCGTGATTGCCTTGACCATGTGGGCACTGGCAGTCACATTGGTCTTTGCTTGAAGGTAAAGTCACCCCATGCATCCAAACGAACAAACACTCCACCGCTTTTACACCGCCTTCGCCGCACTCGACGCCGACACCATGGCCAGTTGCTACGCCGAAGACGCCATCTTTGACGACCCGGGCTTTTCGCTCAAGGGACACAGGGACATCTCGGGCATGTGGCACATGTTGTGCGCCGCCGCGCAAGGCAACGGGCGCGAGAACTGGCGCCTTGAGTTCCGTGAAATCAGCGCTGATGCAGAAAGCGGTCGTGCAATATGGGAGGCCCACTACCAGTTCAGCGCGACCCGGAGGCAAGTGCACAACATCATCGGCTCAGACTTCACTTTTACGCCGGAAGGCCTGATTGACATTCAACGCGACCATTTTGATTTTTGGCGCTGGTCACGCCAGGCGCTGGGCCTGGGTGGTGTGATGCTGGGCTGGGCACCCTTCTTTCAAAAGCAGATGCGCAAGCAAACCCGTGTCGCACTGGACCGCTACATGGAGAGACACGCCTGAACCCCAAGGTTGCCTGAACCGGATGGTGGCGTGCTCTTGCGGGCCGACTTCGGTTACCGAATCCGGCCTATGCGCCGCAGCACTTCTTGTATTTTTTCCCGCTGCCACAAGCACAGGGGTCGTTGCGACCGATCTTGGGGCCCACATGCACGGTTTCCACGCGTGGACCGATGTGGCGCCAGAGTTGGCCCAGGTCATAAACCGCCCAAATAGCATCGGCAAAATCGTTCAGACGCTGCTCACTGACCGTGGGTACGCCGTCTTCTTCAAAGACAGACACCGTGGGTGGGTCTGTGTCGTCCTCGGTCACGGCCACGATGCATTCCAGCGCTGCATCCAGCACCGCGGCAGCCTCCTTGTCACGCGGTGGCGCCCATTCTTCAGGCCAACTCTCCACTGCGTACATGAAACCAATGGCCCAGATCTGGCCAAAAGAGGGAATCGGCGCATCGGCCATTTCAGCGCGCTGCGCCTCGTCCAGTGCGGCAACGGCACCGCGCAAGTCCATCACTTCAGGTTGGTAGGCACGCGCGTCGTCCAGTGACTCAACCTCGGCCATGAGCGCGCTTGCCACCTCGTTCCAGCGGCGCATCCACAGCGCAAAAAAACGCTGAAATTGCACGTCATCGGCAAACAAAAGTGTTTCGGTGTCTTCTTCCTGATCAAGCAGCACTGAAAAATACTCGGTGGGGCTCACCACACGGCGGCAGCACACCAGTGCGGCCAAGAAACCCTCGCAGAACTCCCACTGCGGGGTTTCATCAAATCGCGTGCGCAGATCGTCCAGGATGGTATCGAGTTCATCAAAATCGGCGGGCTGAAGGGCGTCGGCAACGATGTCAGCAGTGGGGTCAACAGGCGTTGGCAGGAGGTCAGGCATCATGTAACACATTTGTAATAGTGAGAGTAGTCATATTCTGCACCGCCCAAGACAGGTATGCTGTCACAGCACCGCTCCGGCAACCCAAATGAGCTCATCACACACCCTTTCATTGACGCTGATCCTCTCCCTCGGCTTGCTGGCGTGTGGGGGTGGAGGCGGGAGCGGGGGCTCCAGCGTTGCACCAACCATGGCACACAGGTGGCGGAGATTCCGGTGGGCACACGGTGGGACTATGTCAACCCACCCGTCTTCCCCACCTTGGAACAGCGAGGCACAGAGTCCATGCGCAGCCTGCTCAACACGGTCTATCACCTGGCTGGCGCCATGTACCATGGTTCAGACGTGGGTTTTGGGGCACATATCGACCGGAAATTGATCAATACCACCACCTGGCGCGAAGAATTCCGCTTTGGTTCTTTCAACGGTTACCAGACCAACACTGGCACCATTGGCGCAGGCAAGCTGGCAACCTACCCTTGCGAAGGCAGCAGCAACATCCCGCCCGCCTTCGCTCCTGCCACCGAAACCCCCAACCCATTCCCCACATTCACAAGTACAAGCCAGACCGTAGGCCCACCCATCTACCTCAAGGTGGATGCCGGACAGGTGCTCGCAGTCACATCAAGCTCTGTAAGCCGGAACAGCGTGAACGTGCCCATCACCGTATTGACCCATGCCAACGACCCCAATACCGACAGCTTTGGCCAGAGATACATCGATCCCAACGAGGCCTTTGTGGTTCCCGACGTCGCCCTGGAGCCCAATACCATCTACCAAGTCAATCTGAGTGGCACCATCAACAGCGTGCCCTTCAGCCGCAACTTCACCATGAGCACGGGCCAATGAACGCTGGCGTGCCTCGCCCATCGCAACGGCGCCCTCAGGAAAACTAGAGTTTCAGCCGGTCAAACCCGACCCGGCCACTGGCTGCCGTGATGCTTGACAGTTGCAGCGCCACCTCGGGCCCTACCCACTCCCACTTGAAACGCCACGACCAGCAGCCCATGGTGCCGGGGGTGTTCATGCGGTGCGCGGTGTCCAGCCCGAGCACATCCTGAAACTGGCACAAGGCCAGCCGCGCCACCGAAAAACTGGCCGCGCGCACCATGGCCCAATGCACTTCAGAGCCATCAGTGCTCAGGTAGTGCGACGCAAAAGCGCGCTCATGCGCGTTCGCACTCGCCCACCAGCCTGGCACGGTGTCGTTGTCGTGGGTGCCGGTATAAACCACCGTGTTGGGCTCAAAGTTGTGTGGCAAAAACGCGTTGCTGGCTTCCCCTGAAAAGGCAAACTGCAACACCCGCATGCCGGGGAAACCGATGCGCTCGCGCAACAACGTCACCTCATGCGTGATGATCCCCAGGTCTTCAGCAATGATGGGCAACTCGCCCAACGCGTCTGAAAGCGCTTTAAACACGGCCTCACCCGGCCCAAGCTGCCACTGCCCTTTGACGGCTGTGGACTCCTCGGCTGGAATTTCCCAGTAATCGACAAAGCCACGAAAGTGGTCAATCCGAACGATGTCGGCCAGATGCAGCTGACGTCGCACCCGCTCGATCCACCAGCGGTAGCCGTCACGCGCCATGGCAGCCCAGTTGTAAAGCGGATTACCCCATCGCTGGCCCGTGTCCGAGAAATAATCGGGCGGCACACCAGCAACCACACGGGGCTGACCATAGGCGTCCAGTTCGTAAAGATCTGGGCGGGCCCAGCAATCGGCGCTATGGTGCGCGACAAAAATCGGCAAATCGCCCACCATGCGAATGCCCTTGCCATGTGCATAGACCCTGATGGCCTGCCATTGCATGTCAAACTGCCATTGCACAAAACGCCAGAACGAAATTTCATGGGCATGGCGCTCACGCGCCTCGGCCAGCGCTGCAGACTGCCGCTGCGCCAACGCTTGCGGCCAAGCCGGCCATAACGCCGGTCTGTAGGCTTGGTCGAGCGCCATGAACAAGGTGTAGTCATCCAGCCAGGCCTGCTGCTCATGTGACCAATCAGCCTGCTCGGCCCGGTCTTGTGCACTGGCTCGCTGTTCAAAACCTGCAAACGCTTCTCGCAGTTTCATCAAGCGCCAGTCACCAAGTGCCGTGTAATCAATGCGTTCATCATTCCAGCTTGCGCGCAGACTTGCCGCATCCAGCCAGCCATGCTGCACCAGGGGCTCAAACGCCACCAGCAATGGATTGCCGGCAAAGGCAGACTTGCCCATATAAGGTGAATCCCCGGACCCAACCGGCCCAAGCGGCAGGGTTTGCCAGAGTGTTTGCCCGGCGGTGTACAGCCAATCCATGAAATAGTAGGCGTTTGGCCCAAAGTCACCCGAACCATGTGGCCCCGGCAGCGAGGTTGGGTGCAACACCACGCCAGCGGCGCGCTGTGCCATCCATGAATCAGCCATGCGTCACATCCTCCTTAAAGAATTGAAAGAATTGGGCAATTGAAGGCAAGGTGCACCAGGCATCCGGCTCAGGTCACCAGATGGCGGTACAGGGCGACATATTGCGCAGCGGCCTTGTCCCAGCCCAGCGGCTGCAACATGCCGCGTCGGCGCACAGCTTGCCATTCGTCGGTGCGCGCATACAAGGCAAGGGCGCGGCTTATGGCGCGTTCAAGTGATTGCATCGTGAAGTCGTTGAACACAAACCCGTTGGCCGTGCCATCTGCCAGATGCTCCAGCGCGCTATCCACCACAGTGTCGGCCAAGCCGCCAACCCTGTGCACCAGTGGCAGGCTGCCATATTTCAGGCCATACATTTGGGTCAATCCGCAGGGCTCAAAGCGTGACGGCACGAGCGTCACATCTGAGGCGCCAAATATTTGGTGGGCGTAACCCTCGTCATACCCGATGCGCACCGACACCGCGTGCGGGTTGGCCGCGGCACGCGCCTTGAAGGCCGACTCCAGTGCGGCATCCCCGGTGCCCAGCACCACCAGTTGTCCGCCACGCTCTATCAGGGCGTCAAGCACCGCCAGCACCAGGTGCAAACCCTTCTGTTCAGTCAGGCGGCTGACCACACCAAACAGCGGGGCATCAGCTTGCTGGGCCAGCCCCAACGTCTGCTGCAAGGCGGCCTTGCAGCGAGCTTTGCCAGCCGGGTTATTGGCATCAAAGGTGTGAGGAATGGCAGCGTCAATGGCCGGGCTCCAGACGGTTGTATCAACCGCATTCAGTATCCCCGTGAGGTCATTGGCCCGGGCGCGCAGCAAACCGTCCAGCCCGCAGCCTTGCGCCGGTGTCTGGATTTCGTGCGCATAAGTCGGGCTCACGGTGGTGATGTGGTCGGCGTAATACAGTCCGGCCTTCATGAACGACATCTGGCCATGAAACTCGACGCCGTTGACGGAGAAGGCATGCGAGGGCAAGCCCAGGTCATAAAAATGGATCGGTGCAAACACGCCCTGATACGCCAGGTTGTGCACGGTGTAGACACTTGCCACACGCCTGCCCCGCGCCGGTCCAAAAGCCAGATAAGCCGATGTCAGGGCCGCGTGCCAGTCATGGCTGTGCACCACGGCAGGCTGCCATTGGTCATCAAGGCCGCAGGCCAGCTGTGCAGCAACCCAGCCCAGCAGCGCAAACCGCAGGTGGTTGTCATGGTGTGGTTGGCGTTGCTCATCTTCATAAGGCGTACCGGGTCGGGCATAGAGATGTGGCACGTCGATCACATAGGCACGAATGCCCAGGGTGCGAAGCAAGCCCTGGCGCAGCAACACACGCTCACCCCAGGGTGCCGTCAACTCTGCCAGCACGCTGTCCGATTGAAGATCGCCCATGATCGGGGCAAACCCCGGCAGCAGCACACGCACCTCACAGCCCGCGGCGTTCAAGGCTGCAGGCAGGGCCCCGGCGATGTCAGCCAGGCCCCCGGTTTTGAGCAGCGGAAAAATTTCTGCACTGACTTGCAGGACTTTCATCAAGGGCATCGTCCTACCCCAGCTTTGCCAGCATGTCACGCGTGATCAGCACCACCCCCCCTTCGCTGCGCTCAAAGCGCTGCGCATCCAGCTCTGCATCTTCGCCCACTACCGTGCCTTCCGGAATCACGCAGCC
>CAISLL010000138.1 GCA_903886165.1 uncultured beta proteobacterium
CAGTGCAGAAATCAGCGGGCAGAGCAGGGCGACGACTTCATCGGCCTCTTCACGGCTCAAAATCAGCGGTGGTACCAGTCGAACCACAGTGTCTGCGGTGACGCTGATCAGCAGGCCGTTGTCTGCCGCGCGCTGGGTGAGCGCGCCACACGGCTTGGCCAGGTCAATGCCCAACATTAGCCCTTGGCCGCGAATTTCTTTCACGCCGCCACTGGCAATCTCTGCCGACAGCGCCGCCTGCAGGCCGGCTTTCAGATGGGCGCCGACAGCGGCGGCGTTGGCCAGCAAGCCGTCGTCTTCCATGATGCGGATGGTTTCCACACCGGCGCGCATGGCCAGCGGGTTGCCGCCAAAGGTGGTGCCGTGGTTGCCGGGCTGGAAAATGTGGGCCGCTTTGGGGCCTGCCACCACCGCGCCTACCGGCACGCCGGAGCCCAGGCCTTTGGCCAGCGGCATCACGTCTGGCACGATGCCGGCCCACTGGTGGGCAAACCACTTGCCGGTGCGACCCATGCCGCACTGCACTTCGTCAATCATCATCAGCCAGTCGCGCGCATCACACAGCGTGCGCAGCTCACGCAGGTAGTCCAGGTGCATCGGGTTGACGCCGCCTTCACCCTGGATGGCTTCAAAAAACACCGCCACCACATTGGGATTGTTGACGGTGGCGGCCTTGAGTGCCTCGATGTTGTTGATGGGCACACGGATGAAACCTTCCACCAGCGGGCCAAAACCGGCCTGGATCTTGGGGTTGCCGGTGGCGCTCAGGGTGGCAATGCTGCGGCCATGAAAGGCTTTTTCATAAACCACGATTTCAGGGCGCTCAATGCCTTTGTCATGGCCGAATTTGCGCGCCAGTTTCAGGGCGGCCTCGTTGGCTTCCAGGCCGGTGGAGCAGAAAAACACATTGCTCATGCCGGAGAGCGTCACCAGCTTTTTTGCCAGCGCCTCCTGCAGGGGGATATGGTAGTAATTGCAGCTGTGAATGATCTTGCTGATCTGGTCTTGCAGCGCGGGCACCAGTTCGGGGTGATTGTGACCCAGGGTGTTGACGGCAATGCCGCCCAGCGCATCCAGGTAACTTTTGCCGTTGACGTCCCACACGCGGCAACCCTGGCCGTGGCTGAGCGCGATGGGCAGGCGCCCATAGGTGTTCATCACGTGCGGGGAACTGGCTTCGGTCTTGGCGGTGGCAACAGTCATGGGTCAAATCTCCGGTGGGCAGCAACAGGCAACAAACAAAGCGGCCCAACGCAGGTTGGGCCGTTGAAAAGTGATTTTAGACCGATCAAATCAGGCCGGTGAGGGGGCGCGTTTATCTGGCGCCAGCTTGTGTTGCATCATTCTTATTGGTGGTCCTAAGTCTTGTATAAGACATAAGATATAGTTACAATGAGCTGGCGTTGCAACAACCCGCGCGCAGCCTCCAAACAACCTCTATCCGATGGTTTCACACACTTCAAAAAAAGTTTATATCCTGGGCACAACGCTCGCCGGGCGGGCTTTTCGCCCGAGCGATTGGGCCGAGCGCCTGGCCGGGGTGATGAGTCAGTTTCGCCCGGGTGGATCCATGCCCGGCAAACACATGACCTATTCACCTTGGTGCATTCCCACCAGCATCAACAATGTGCGCAGTGTGGTGGTGCATGAAGATTTGCGCGCTCACAATGTGATGGCCTGGGACTTTGTCATGAGTTTTGCCAAAGACAATGAGCTGCAGGTGTTTCACGGTGAACCTCCCCACGCGGATGCACATGGCCACCACGGGCATCACCGCCAACACTGAGTTCGCCTTCGGTTGTTGCGCGTGATTTGGATGGTCATTGCGCGACAGACTTCATTGGGGACTTGACCGCGAACGACTCGTGAAGACTCAGGCCGACGCAGCACTCAGCTCCGCGGCTGTCCCCCGACCTGAGGTCTCCTCCTTAATGCCGCTGCGCTGAGCGCTACGCCGACCTGAGTCAGCCAGCAAAATAGCCCACCAAGACGCAAAAAAGCCGTCACGAAGACGGCTTTTTTGCTTTTGCTGACAGCGCACCCGTTACAAACGGCGAACCTGGTTTGATCAGTTAAGGTTTCAAAACAGATTCGTGCGGTGTGCCTAAATGATTAGGCGGCGAGTGCCAGGGCTTTCACCTTGGCAGACAGGCGGCTCTTGTCGCGAGCTGCCTTGTTCTTGTGGAAGATGCCTTTGTCTGCCACGGTGTCAACCACCGCTTGCATTTTGGCAAACAGTTCTGTGGCCTTGGCTTTGTCACCGCCCAGAACTGCTTTTTCCACATTTTTGACCGCAGTGCGGTATTTGGAACGCAGCGAGGTGTTGGCTGCGTTGATCTTGATGTCCTGACGGACGCGTTTACGGCCTGACGCCAGGCGGGGGTTCTTTTTCTTGGGTTTTCCAGATGCCATGATTTGTGTTCCTTGAGTCTGTGGATGTTGTCAGCAAAGCCTGCAATTCTAGCAGCTACACGCCCAGCAGTCGGTTACTTAACCCGGCCCGGCTACACTTTGCTACGTGAGCCTTTTCAAATCTGCCTCTGTCGTCTCCTTGTTGACCCTCCTGTCCCGCATCACCGGGATGGTGCGCGAGCTGTTGATTGCCTCCACCTTTGGTGCTTCCGCCATGACGGATGCGTTCAACGTGGCGTTTCGCATTCCCAACCTGTTTCGCCGCCTGTTTGGTGAAGGCGCCTTCAGTCAGGCCTTCATCCCGGTGCTGGCCGCCAGCAAAGCCCATCAGGGCGAAGACTCCACCCGGCTTTTGATTGACCATGTGGCCACTGTTTTGGCCTGGGCACTGTTGGTGTTGAGCGTGCTGGGTGTGCTGGGTGCGGGTGGTCTGGTGTGGGCCATGGCCAGTGGTTTGCAGCAGGACCCGCGTGGTTATGAGGTGGCGGTGGTCATGACACGCTGGATGTTCCCTTACATTGCTTTCATGTCGCTGGTGGCTTTGGGCGCGGGCGTGCTCAACACCTGGAAACGCTTTGCCGTGCCAGCGGCAACACCGGTGTTGCTCAATATTTGCATGATTGGCGCGGCCTGGCTCGGCGCGCCCGGGTTCAAGAGGCTTGGTCTGGAGCCAATTTATGCGCTGGCAGGCGGTGTCTTGCTAGGGGGCGTGTTGCAACTGGCCGTGCAATGGATAGCCCTGCGCAGGCTCAACCTGCATCCCAGGATGAGCTGGCGCTGGTCGGCGCTACGTGTGGCGTGGGGCAACCCCGGCACCAAAAACATCTTGCGCCTGATGGGGCCGGCCTTGCTGGGGGTGAGCGTGGCGCATATTTCGATGCTGATCAACACGCAGATCGCCTCGCACCTGGCCCCCGGTAGCGTGAGCTGGATCACCTACGCCGACCGCCTGATGGAATTCCCCACCGCCATGCTGGGCGTGGCGCTCGGGGTGGTGCTGATGCCGCAACTGGCCGGCGCGCGGGCCAGCAACGACGCCGCCAAATACTCGGCCATGCTGGACTGGGGCCTGCGCCTGGTGCTGGTGCTGGCGGTGCCCTGTGCGGTGGCGCTGCTGGTCTTTCCGACGCCGCTGGTCGCGGCGCTTTACCACTACGGTGCCATGACCGAACATGACGTGCGGCAAGTCACACACGCGCTGATGGGCTGGGGGGTGGGCCTGATCGGATTGGTGGCACTCAAAGTATTGGCGCCGGGCTATTACGCCAACCAGGACACCAAGACACCTGTCAAGGTCGCGGTGGTGGTGCTGGTCATCACGCAGATTCTGAACTATTTTCTGGTGCCGATTTTTGCCCATGCGGCACTCACGCTTTCAATTGGTATTGGCGCGATGGTCAACGCGCTGTGGTTGCTGCTGGGTCTGCTGAAACGCGGAAGCTACAAGCCCTTGACAGGGTGGGGCGTGTTCACTTTGCAGGTGCTGGCCGCCTGCGCGTTGTTGGCGGTGTTTTTGATGTGGGCCAATGGCAGTGTTGACTGGATTGCCCTGCGTGGCCAGAGTTTCAAGAGAATTTGGCTTCTGGCCGCTGTGATGATTACGTCTGCAGCTATCTATTTTTTATCACTTTGGGTGGCTGGCATGAAATTGCGTCAGTTGGTCCGGCGCTAAGCTCGTAAGATCTTGCGCTGATACACAATCACGTCCATGAACCTCAGTCTCAATGTGCCGACGCCACTGGAGTATTTTTCTGCTCTGGTGCATGCCGATGCGGATTTTCCGCTGCTTGAGGCTGCCATCAGCCTGGCGCAAGACGAGTACCCTGACCTGAGCGTGCAACAGGTGCTGGGCGATGTGGACCAACTTCTGGCCCGACTGAACCGCCGCCTGCCCGCCGACGCCGGGCCGTTGCAGCGCCTGCGCTTGCTGAACCAGTTTGTCTACCGCGACCTCAACTTCGCCGGCAACTTCAACAACTTCACCGACCCCGACAACAGCTTTGTGCACGTGGTGCTGCGCACCCGCTTGGCGATTCCCATTTCGCTGGCTGTGATCTGGCTTGAGCTGGCACAGGGCGTCGGGCTGAAAGCACGCGGCATCTCCTTTCCAGGACATTTTCTGGTCAAGGTCAATTTGTCTGAAGGCCAGGTGGTGATTGACCCGCTCTCCGGCCAATCTCTCAGTCGCGAAGAGTTGGCAGAGCGACTGGAGCCCTACCGCCAGATGAGCGGTCTGCTGGATGAGCAAGAGGCGCCGCTGGGCTTGTACCTGCAGGCCGCGCAACCGCGCGAGATCATTGCCCGCATGTTGCACAACCTGAAAGAAATCCACGCCGCGCAGGAAGACTGGCCGCGCCTGATTGCCGTGCTTGACCGCCTGATTGTGCTGCTGCCCCAGGCCTGGAGCGAATACCGCGACCGCGGGCTGGCTCATGCGGAGGCCGGTCGTAGCGGACACGCGCTGGAAGACCTGGAAACCTATCTGGCCAACACCAAGCACGGCCGTGAGGCCGGGCAACCCTCTGACCGCGCCGCCATCGCCAAGCGCGTGGCTGAACTCAGGCGCGCGACCAATTGACGTGTCCCAGGGGCTGCTGGACCTTGGCCGTCGCAAGGACGCCGGTCAGGCCATCAAGCGCGCCGTGGCGTTGGGGGGTGAACGTCTTGCTGACTACGAGGCCCTGCAGACAGAAATTTATAAGAATTGGGCTTCTAGACCTTTTACAGAAAGGGCGGGTAGCTATTAGTTTTTAAGGCTTGCGGGTCACAGGGCAAGGCCGCATCAGCACCAAAAGCAAAGCCAGCGCCGCAAAACCAATGCCTGCCATGAACGTGGTGGCAGCGCCAAAACTCTGCCACAGCCATCCGGCCAATCCACTGGCGATCAACATGGCCAAACCACTGAGCAGGTTGAAAAAGCCATAACCGGTGCCGCGCAAGTCAGCCGGGGCGGTGTCGGCCACCATGGCGGCCAGCAATCCTTGCGTCATCGCCATGTGCAGGCCCCACAGCGCCACGCCGGCCCAGAAGGCAAGGCCGTGGTTGCTGTAAGCCAGTAACGCGTCCGCCCCCATCAGCAGCAGCAGGCCCCAGCCCAACAACTGCGTGTGGGGCAATTTGTCAGCAAGCTTGCCAAACGGGTAAGCGCAGGCGGCGTAAATGATGTTCATGGCGATCAGCACCACCGGTGTCCAGGCCAGCGGCAGCCCCCCCTGACTGGCGCGCAACACCAAAAAGGCCTCGGAAAAACGTGCCAGAGTGAACACTGCGCCAACGCCCACCACCCACCAATAGGCCGGGCTCAAGCGGGCCAGATTGGCGCGGCTGATCGGGTTGCTGCGCTTGGCGGTCTGGGGCCGTTCGGGCTCATGCACACCCCATACCAAAAGTGCCACGCACAGGAAAGCGGGCACGCTGGCGACCCAGAACACAGCCCGAAAGTCATCAGCCCACAGCAGCATGAAGACCACTGCCAGCGTCGGCCCAAGGAATGCACCCACGGTGTCGAGTGACTGGCGCAGGCCAAAGGCGGCACCGCGCAGCTCGGGCGGGGTGAGGTCGGCCACCAGCGCGTCACGTGGTGCACCACGTATGCCTTTGCCGACGCGGTCAGCCAGCCGGGCGGTGACGATCCAGCCGGCCGAGGTGGCCAGCGCAAAAAACGGCTTGTTAAACGCCCCCAGGCCGTAGCCCAGAATGGCCAGGGGTTTGCGCTTGCCCCAGTAGTCGCTCAAAGCGCCGGAGAACACCTTGACGATCAGCGCCGTGGCCTCGGCTGCGCCTTCGATCAGCCCCACGGTGAAGACGCTGATGCCGAGCGCGGTGACCATGAAGACCGGCAGCAGGCTGTGAATCAACTCACTGGAGACATCCATCAGCAGGCTGACAAAGCCCAGCGCCCAGATGCTGCCAGGAATCTGCCGCAGGGTGCTAAAGCGCGTTGTCATTATTTATATGACAAATAGGGCGATAGCCCTTGTGCAAAAATGGAATGGTGCTATAAAAATTGATCAACGAACCAACACCGCCGCCGCATCACCGCGCGCGGCAATCCTGCCAATCTCATATACCGTCTCACCTGCGGCGCGCAGCGTGGCGGCACATGCAGCGGCGTGGGCGGCGTCAATGACCACGACCATGCCAATACCGTTGTTGAAGGTGCGGTTCATCTCGAAGTCATCAATGCCGGCGGTGGCTTGCAGCCAGGTAAACAACTCGGTTTTTGGCCAGCTGCCTTTGACCAGATGGGCCGCAGTGCCTTCCGGCAGCACGCGGGGAATGTTTTCCAGCAAACCCCCGCCAGTGATGTGAGCCAGCGCCTTGATGGGGTGTGCCGACAGCGCCGCCAGCACGTTCAGCACATACAGGCGGGTCGGTTCCATCAAGGCTTGTTTGAACGGTTTGCCGTCCAGCAGGGCGGGCAACGTGCCTGCGCTTTCCGCGCGTTCGATGCACTTGCGCACCAGGCTGAAGCCATTGGAATGCACGCCGCTGCTGGCCAGCCCCAGCACCACGTCGCCTGGCTTGACATCGGCACCCGTCAGGATTTTTGATTTCTCCACCACACCGACAGCAAAACCAGCCAGGTCGTATTCACCAGCCGGGTACATGCCTGGCATTTCAGCGGTTTCGCCGCCAATGAGGGCGCAGCCGGACAGTTCGCAGCCCCTGGCAATCCCTCCCACCACAGCGGCAGCGGTGTCCACATCCAGCTTCCCGCAGGCAAAGTAGTCCAGAAAAAACAGCGGTTCGGCACCTTGCACCAGCACATCGTTCACACTCATGGCCACCAGGTCAATGCCCACTGTGTCGTGCATGTTCCATTCAAACGCCAACTTGAGTTTGGTGCCCACACCGTCGGTGCCACTCACCAGCACCGGCTCCTGGTAACGCTTGGGCACTTCAAACAGCGCGCCAAAGCCGCCAATGCCTGCCAGCACGCCTTCGCGCATGGTTTTTTTGGCCAGCGGCTTGATGCGCTCCACCAGCGCGTCGCCGGCGTCGATGTCAACACCGGCATCTTTATAGGACAGGGCTGCGGAAGGTGTTTTGGATGAGGTCATGAGGTGGGTCATTCAAGAGAAAAGAGTGAGCGGGCAGACTTTGGGCCGGGCAATCCGACAAGAGCCAGAAAAGTCAGGCAAGCCCGATAGAATTTGAGGTCATTTTAGTTGCGCCAAAACTTGCGGTTTAGGCCTGATGGCAACTTTGTTTTTTTAAGCCCGGCGTTTCGCCATTTCAATGCAATTCACTTCCACACAAAAGCGCGCGCTTTCCTGGTTGGCCCTGCTGCTGGGCCTGTTGACCCTGCTGTGGCTGTTGGCCCCGGTGCTGACGCCTTTTGTGGTGGCAGCCATTCTGGCGTATGCCCTGACGCCCGTGGTGGACTGGCTTGACAGGGCAGGGCGCGGGCGCATGCCACGGGTGTTGGCTGTGGTGCTGGTGGAGGTGCTTTTTTTGCTGGCCCTGCTGGCCTTGATGCTGCTGGTGGTGCCGATTCTGGTGAAGCAGCTGCCCTTGCTGCGCGAACAGGTGCCCCCCATGCTTGACCGACTGAACGGGGTCTTGCAGCCCTTTCTGGCCCAGTTCGGCTGGAACGTGTCGCTCGACCTGGCCGGGCTCAAGACCTTTGCCAGTGAACACCTGAGCACCAATTTTGAGGACAGCCTGGGCAGCTTGCTGGCGTCGGCCAAGCTTGGTGGCAGTGTGGCCCTCTCAGTGATTGGCAACGCAGTGCTGATCCCGGTGGTGCTGTTTTACTTGTTGATGGAGTGGCGCCGCTTCATGGGTCTGCTGCTGATCCTGGTGCCACCGCGCCTGCGCCCGGCGGTAGACAGCTTCACGCAGGAGGCCGATGGTGTGCTGGGTCAGTACCTGCGCGGCCAGTTGCTGGTAATGATGGTGCTGGCGGTGTATTACAGCGCCGCGCTGGCACTTTTCGGGCTTGATCTGGCGCTGCCCATTGGCGTGTTCACCGGGCTGGCGGTGGCCATTCCTTACCTTGGCTTTGGTTTGGGGCTGATTCTGGCGCTGCTCGCGGGTTTCCTGGAGTTTTCTGCGCAGGCAGGTCACATCAGCGCGGTGGTGATGGTGGCCGTGGTTTATGGGTTTGGCCAGCTGGTCGAGAGTTTCTTTCTGACCCCCCGTTTGGTGGGTGAACGCATTGGCCTGCACCCGCTGGCGGTCATATTTGCCCTGATGTCCTTTGGGCACCTGCTTGGATTTGTCGGGGTGTTGATTGCCCTGCCACTGAGTGCGGTGCTGCTGGTGGCCATTCGGCGCCTGCGCAGCACCTACATGGGCAGCACGCTGTACCGGGACGCGTGATGAAACAACTGGTGCTTGACATGGGCCTGCCCACCGGGCCCAGCCTGAAAAACTATTGCGCCGGGCCCAACAAGGCGGCGCTGGCGCATCTGAAGCTCTGGCTCGGTGAGTCCGCGCAGACCCTGCGCACACCGGTGCCCACCTACCTCTGGGGCGGCAGCGGCTGCGGCAAGACCCATTTGCTCAAGGCACTGCGTGCCGGCTTGCAAAGTCAGGGATCAAGCATTGGCTGGCTCGATGCCGACGTGCAGGTGCCGGCGGAATTCGACGAGCGCTGGGCAGCGGTGTTTCTTGATGATGTGCACGCCTTTACCGCAGGTCAGCAACAATCTGCGTTCAACTGGTTCGTGAACGCACAAACCCACCAAATTGCGGTGCTCGCCACTGGCAGCCTTCCTCCCGCCGACCTGAAACTGCGCGATGACCTGCGCACCAGGCTCGGCTGGGGCCATGTCTTCGCACTGGAAAGTCTGAGTGAGCCGGAGCGCCGTGCGGTGTTGCGCCAAGCGGCTGACACACGGGGCATTTTTTTGAGTGACGAGGTGATGGATTTCATGTTGACGCGTTTCAGCCGGGATCTGGCCAGCCTGATGGAACTGCTGGACCTGATGGACGGTTACGCTTTGCAGACCCAGCGCGCCATCACGATTCCCCTGATCAAATCAATGATGGACAACGCATGACGCAACAACCGGCCTTTTTTAACGGCTGGCGCATACTTGGGCTTTTACAGATTCAGGGCGATGGCCCGCAAATTTTCAGCTAGGGGCAGCACGCGCAGGCTTTTGATGCCCTCGGGACAATAAAAATGATCAAAAATTTCATCAACAAACTACTTGGCAAACCTGCCCTTTCAGCGAAGCACCCTTTTGGCAAACGCGTCGAAATCGGTTCGACCGAACACGGCATCAATCCGAAACTGGTCGATGAGCGCGCCGCAGGTGTGGTGCGCACACTCAAACAGGCAGGGTTTGAGGCCTACATTGTGGGTGGCGCCGTGCGCGACCTGATGCTGGGCCTGGCCCCCAAAGACTTTGACGTGGCGACCAACGCCACACCGGAACAGGTCAAGGGCCTGTTCCGGCGTGCCTTCATCATCGGACGGCGTTTCCGGATTGTGCATGTGGTGTACGGCCGTGGCCGCGAGCATGAAGTGATCGAGGTGTCCACCTTCCGTGCCTATCTGGACAACGTCGCTGCCGAGCAGGTGGCTGGCAACGAAAAAACCAGCAAGAGCGAGCTGGCCGGCATGACGCATGCGGTGGATTCCAGCGGCCGGGTGCTGCGTGACAACGTCTGGGGACCGCAGGAAGAAGACGCGGTGCGGCGCGATTTCACCATCAACGCCATGTACTACGACCCCGAAACACAGATCGTGGTGGACTACCACCACGGCTTCAAGGACGCCAAGAACCGGGTCATCCGCATGATTGGTGACCCTGCGGCGCGTTACCGTGAAGACCCGGTGCGCATCATCCGGGCGATTCGTTTCGCCGCCAAGCTCAATGGCCTGGGCTTCAAGCTCGAGCCAAAAACCGCGACACCGCTGGTGAAGTGCAAGGCCTTGCTGGCCGAGGTGCCGCAAAGCCGCCTGTTTGACGAAATGCTCAAACTGCTGCAAACCGGCCATGCGCTGGCCTCCATCGAGCAACTCAAACTGCTCGGTCTGGCCCACGGCATCTACCCGCTGCTGGACGTGGTGGTGGAACGCGTCGAGATGCCATTTGTCAATTCGGCGCTGCAAGACACCGACCGTCGTGTGGCGGAAGGCAAGCCTGTGGCCCCCAGTTTCCTGCTTGCCTGTGTGTTGTGGGCCGATGTGCGCGATGGCTGGGCGGCGCGCATGCAGGCGCATCAGCACTCACATGCTGCGCTGCAGGATGCCATTGAGGATGTGTTTAACGCCCGCATTGGTGACGTGTCGGGCCGTGGCAAACTGGCCGGTGACATGCGCGAGATCTGGCTGATGCAGCCGCGCTTTGAAAAACGGGTTGGCAGCGCACCGTTTGGCCTGACTGAGCAGCCACGTTTTAGGGCCGCCTTTGACTTCATGCGCCTGCGCGCCGAAAACGGTGAACTCGACATCGTTCTGTCAGACTGGTGGGAAGAATTCAGCGTGGCCGATGACAACCTGCGCAATGACATGGTGGATGAGGTCAAGTTGGAGCAGCAGCAACAGCGTGGCAAGCCTGCCCGCACGCAGCGCCCTCCAAAGGTACACAAAGTGCTCAGCGGAACCGTTGAGGGAGCGTCTGCACC
>CAISLL010000139.1 GCA_903886165.1 uncultured beta proteobacterium
AGATGACCAGTGCCCCGATCTGGATGGCCAAGGAGCCACTCAAGGGCGATGCGCCGATTGTTGGCTGGGCCGACTTCAAGAAAAAGGGCATGTTCAGCGGTCCCAAGTACACACTCAAGAAGGGTTGGGGCGGCAAATTTGACACCGAGACCAAAAAGTTCGAGTTTTACAGCGAGACCCTGAAGAAGGGGCTGCTCGAACACGCCAAAAAATACGAGACCACGGTGGACGACATCCTGACGGTGAGTGGCTACACGGCGCGTGGCGAACAGGCCTTTGTGCCGCACTATGAGACGGTCAAACGGCACGGAAGCGTGCAGAGTTTTCCGTTCGCTTTCATTGATTACAAGTCGCGTCTGAACCGTGAGGGGCGTTCGCAAAACCTGCCCTGGTACCAGGAGTTCAAAAAGGTTGACCCGGGCGATGTATCCTGGACCGATGTCGTCAAGATGAACCCGGTGGATGGCGTCAAACTGGGCCTCAAGAGCGGTGATACGGTCAAGATCACCTCGACCATCGGCACGATCTCCTGCGAACTCAAATTGTGGGAAGGTGTGCGCCCCGGCACTGTCGCCAAATGTTATGGCCAGGGTCACTGGGCCTACGGCCGCGTGGCAGCCAAGGACTTTGCCAAGGCCATTCCCCGGGGTGGCAATAACAACGAAATCCTGGTGGATGACTACGACAGGCTCAGTGGTGCCACAGCACGCAATGGCGGCTTCACCGGCGTGCGTATCGAGAAGGCCTGATCGTTCACAACCAGAAACAGGAGTAAAAAATCATGACAAGACTCGGAATGGTCATTGACCTCGCAAAATGCAACGGTTGTGGCGCCTGCGCCTTCGCCTGCAAGACCGAAAACAACACCCGGGACCGCACCAAAGGGCAAAGTTTCAATTGGGCTGATTTCTTGATGCGCACCGATGGGGTGTTTCCCAACACCACCCACAGCGTCATTCCGGTGCTGTGCAACCATTGCTCTGACGCACCCTGCATCAAAGTCTGTCCTGGCAACCCTGAAAAGGCGGGCAACCCAACGAAGTCCCCCGACGGCAAGCCCTACAAGGCGCTGTTCAAGACGCCCGAAGGCATTACATTGCACGACCCGGAGTTGTGCATTGGTTGCGGTGATTGCCAGCGCATAGGTTGCCCGTACAGCCATGAAAAGCTCGACGCATCCAGCCTGGACGGGCAAAGCTACAGCGTGATCAGCCTTAATGCGGCAGAAGATGACCCGCAGCCGCGCTGGACCGACAAAACTGCTGCCATTCCCGGTTGCACGGCTTCTGGTGCAGAAGTGGCCGCCTTGGCCGGAGCTTTGCCTCCCATGATGAACCAGTGGAAGGGTGGCGACCTGCAGCCGGTGCGCACGGACGACGTGGTCGAAAAATGCACATTCTGCTACCACCGCGTACTCAACGGTTTGCAGCCGGCCTGCGTGGAAGTTTGCCCCGCCAAAGCGCGAATTTTTGGCAACCAGGACGACCCGAACGCAGAGATCTCTCAGATTCTCAAAAAGGAATCATCGTTCCGGCTGCAAGAAGACAAAGGCACCAAACCGAACGTGCATTACATAGGAAAATACGGCCCCCGGGCTTGACCACCTCAGCACCTGCTGCTCAGGGGCCGGTCTGACCGGTCCCTTTTTTTTAGGCTAGGAACACCCAATGTCCGAATACAACCCTGACAAAGCCACTGCACGCGCTGACCTGTGCCGCTTTTTGTCGGCCTGTTATTACGAACCTGCGATTGAATTTGCCGAAGAAAATCTGTTTCATTCGCTGTTGGTGGCAGCCACCCGACTCAACCCCGATTTGACTGACAAGGCACGCAAGCTTGGTGAAGCATTTGCAGCACATGACCTGCAAACCCTGTTGGTGGACTACACGCACCTTTTTCTTGGGCCATTGCAAGCGCTTGCCAATCCCTATGGCTCATCCTGGCTGAAGACCCCTGTGCCAACGGATGAAAATCCGCCCCCGGCGGTGTTGTCTCTGTACAGCGCGGGTGGCTTTGAGATGGACGATGAGTTCAAGGAATTGCCTGACCACGTGGCCGTTGAGCTGGAGTTCTTGTACCTGCTCACGTTCAAACAAAGTCGCGCCGAAGCTGCCGGCGAGACGGAGCAGGCAGTCGCCACAGCCGATCTGAGAGCGCAGTTTCTGCGCGAGCATTTGGGCGCCTGGATCGGTCCCTTTTCTGTAGCAGTCAAGACCCATGCCGAGACTGAGTTTTACCGGCAGCTTGCTGATTTCACCGAGCGCTTTGTCCGTATGGAGTCCGTTTAAGGGTTGGATGCGTTTTCACTGATTGCCAGAACCGGAGCTCAAGGCAAGTTCACCTGATCGGTCAGCGCTGCCCAGTCTTGCATCCTGCAACCTGGTCCGGTACGACTCAAGCCCTTTCGTACCAACCCCTGGACCGGTTCACGATGTTCACCACCAGCAGCATCACGGGCACCTCGATCAACACCCCCACCACCGTGGCCAGTGCCGCGCCGGAGTTGAAGCCAAACAGGCTGATGGCCGCCGCCACCGCCAGTTCAAAGAAGTTGCTGGCGCCAATCAGGGCCGAGGGGCAGGCAATGTTGTGTTTTTCACCCACCGCCCGGTTGAGCCAATAGGCCAGTGCCGAGTTGAAAAAAACCTGGATCAAGATCGGCACCGCCAGCAGGGCAATGATGAGTGGTTGCCTCAAAATGGCCTCGCCCTGAAAGGCAAACAGCAGCACCAGTGTGGCCAGCAACGCGGTGATTGACCAGGGGCCAATGTTGTCCATGGCCGCATCAAAGGCCGCTTGCCCTTTTTGCAGTAAGTGTTTGCGCAGCAGTTGGGCCACGATCACCGGGATCACGATGTACAGCCCGACCGAGATCAGCAGTGTGGCCCACGGCACGATGATGCTGGAAAGCCCCAGCAAAAACGCCACCAGCGGGGCAAACGCCACCACCATGATGCTGTCGTTCAATGCCACTTGTGACAGCGTGAACAGCGGGTCGCCACCGGTGAGCCGGCTCCAGACAAACACCATGGCGGTGCAGGGCGCTGCCGCCAGCAGGATCAGCCCGGCGATGTAGCTGTCAATCTGGTCCGGTGGCAGCAGCGGCGCAAACCAGTGCCGTATGAACAGCCAGGCCAGGAAGGCCATGCTGAAAGGCTTGACCAGCCAGTTCACAAACAGTGTGACCCCAATACCTTTGACATGCTGGCGCACCTCATGCAGTGCGCCAAAGTCCACCTTCAACAGCATCGGGATGATCATCACCCAGATCAGCACACCCACCGGCAGGTTGACCTGCGCAACTTCCATGCGGCCAATCGCCTGAAAGATGCCAGGAAAAAACTGCCCCAGGGCAATCCCGGCCACGATGCACAACGCCACCCAGACCGTCAGATAACGCTCAAACACACTCATTGGCGCACCAGCCGACAACTTGCCGGTGACTTCGCATTGGGCACTCATGATTTACATCCCAGACAAGTCGCGGGCGGTGTTTTGCAGCATGGTTTTTTCCAGCTTGGCTGCTGGCAGGCTGATCAGCAGTTCCAGGCGGCGCTTGAGTGCCAGCAGGGTCAGGCGAAAAGCCTCCAGCTTTTGCCCGTCAGTGCCGTCGCCAGCAGACGGGTCGGGGTAACCCCAGTGCGCGGTGGCGGGTTGACCCGGCCAGTAGGGGCACACCTCGCCGGCGGCGTTGTCGCACACCGTGATGACCAGGTCCATGTGGGGCGCATCCGCCTTGCCAAATTCATCCCAGCTTTTGCTGTGCAATCCCTCGGTTGAAATGCCGGCTTGCTGCAACACTTGCATGCCCAGCGGATTGGGTTGCTGGTTGTCACGCGGGCTGCTGCCCGCAGAAAACGCCCGGAACCGGCCTTGGCCAATGTGGTTCAGTACGGCTTCAGCCAATATGCTGCGGGCCGAGTTGTGGGTGCACAAAAACAGCACGTTGATCGTGTTTTGAGTCATGTCATGTTTCCTGAGGAGTGGCGGTCGAAGCGGGTTCAGGTGAGGGCAGGTTGGTGGCAAGTTGCCGCAGGCGATCAACCCCGATGGGCTCGTCTTTCAACAGCGGCACCAGCGCGAAACGCGTGGCGTGCTGGCTGCACACGGCGTTGATCTCGCGCAGCTCGTTATCCGCACGTTTTTTGAGCAGCGGTGAGGTGGTGGGTACTGCGGCCACGCTGTTGTTGATGACCCAGGCCCAGGGCTCAATGCCGGCGCGGCGCAGGTCGGCCTGCAGGTTGGCGGCTTCCAGCACCGGCGTGGTTTCGGCCAGTGTCACGATCAACACCTTGGTCTGCTTCGAGTCCTGCAGTTGCATCATCGGTGTGGTGAAGTGCGCGCCTGATGCCATTTGGCGGGCGATGTCGCGGTGGTAAGCGCCTGTGGCATCCAGCAGCAGCAGGGTGTGGCCGGTGGGCGCGGTGTCCATCACAACAAATTTCTTGCCAGCTTCCCGGATCACGCGTGAAAACGCCTGAAACACCGCAATTTCCTCGGTGCAGGGCGAGCGCAGGTCTTCTTCAAGCACCGCCCGGCCAGCGGCATCCAGCTTGGCGCCTTTACTGGCCAGCACGTGCGTGCGGTAGGCTTCGGTCACTTCGTGCGGGTCAATCCGGCTGACTGTGAGGTGCGCCAGTGTGCCATGCAGGGTTTCCATCAGGTGCGCGGCCGGGTCGGAGGTGGTCAGGTGCACCTCATGACCCCGTGTGGCAAGTTCAACCGCCACAGCAGCCGCCAGCGTGGTTTTGCCAACGCCGCCTTTGCCCATCAGCATCACCAGACCGTGGCCGTCCAGCGCGATGTCGTCCACCAATGAGGCGAGGTTGGGCGCCTTGATGTTGGGGGTGTCCGAGGGCTCATCCAACGCAGCTGTCGTGGTGGCGGGCCCGACTGGTGGGTGCAGCAGTTGCTGCAAGGCCACCAGTCCCATCAGGTTGAACGCCTTGAGCTCGATGTGATCGGTGGGCAAACCACGCAAAGCTTCTGGCAAGTTGTCCAGCACGGCCTGCTCACGCGCAAAAATGGCTTGCGCCAACGGGTCGCTCGCCGCCTCTGACGCGGGAAACACCCCGTTGATCACCAAATATTGTTGCCCAAGCCCAATGCCGGCGAGTTCACCGTGGGTACGCGCTGCTTCCCTTAAAGTAGCTGCCTGCGCCCGCGCCACAAAGATCAGACGGGTTTTTTGCGCATCAGCCAAGGCATCTACGGCGGCCTGGTACTGGGTGCGCTGCTTTTCCAGCCCAGCCAGCGGGCCAAGGCAGGAGGCGTCGCCCTTGCCGTCTTGCAGAAAACCACTCCAGGCGCCGGGCAACTGCAGCATGCGAATGGTGTGGCCGGTGGGCGCGGTGTCAAAGACGATGTGGTCAAAGTCCTGCGTCAGCGCGCCGTCGACCAGCAGTGCAGTGAATTCGTCAAACGCGGCAATCTCGGTGGTGCAGGCACCCGAGAGTTGTTCTTCAATGCCCTTGACGATGGACGCTGGCAGCACGCCGCGCACCGGGCCCACGATGCGGTCGCGGTAGGCTTGTGCGGCGGCCTGCGGGTCAATCTCCAGCGCGCTCAGATTAGGTACGTCAGTGACAGAGGTGATCTGGTTGCCGATGGTGATGCCAAACACCTGGCCGACGTTGGACGCCGGGTCGGTGCTGACCAGCAGCACACGTTTGCCAAGCGCTGCCAACTCAATCGATGTGGCACAGGCAATGGAGGTCTTTCCGACACCGCCCTTGCCCGTGAAGAACAAAAAGCGTGGGGGAGTTTGCAGGAATTTCATCCGCAGCACTTTCCACCACTGCAGCAAGCAGCGTTGCTTGAGGTGGCGTCTGTTTCGCCGGTGGAAGCTGTCACACCGATCCAGCGCGCCAGATCGTCACGGCCCGGGTAACGCCCGGCAAAGGCCACTTCACCATCCACCAGGGTGATCGGCAATGCGGCTTCGCCCGAACGCTCCAGCAATCCCTTGACCGCAGTGTTTTCTGCAAAGACCATCGGTTGCTGGGCCAGGTTGAAGCGCTCGATGGTCAGGCCCTGTTGTCTGGCCCAATCCAAATTGGCGGAAAAATCAACCAGGTTCTGATCCACATCGGTGCCGCAGACACCGCTGTTGCAACACAGGGCGGGGTCAAAAACTTGTACTTTTTTCATGGTGATCTCCTTTGGGGTGGTGAATGCAGCAGGCTGGCCAGAGGCAGCCTGCTGCTGTGGTTCATTGGCAAATGGGTGCCAGGCTGAGTTCGGCACACTGCTCGGGATGGCCACTGCAACACTCTGCGGTCAGGTAAACAATGAGTTCCTGCATCAGCGCCAGATTGGCCCGGTAGCGTTGAAAGCGCCCCTCCTGCACCACGGACACCAGTTGGGCGTGGGTGAGTGCTTTCAGGTGGAAAGACAGGTTGGTGGGCGGCACCTCAAGCGCCGTGCCAATCTCACCCGCCACCAGACCTTGCGGCCCGGTTTTGACCAGCAGCCGGAAAATGTCCAGCCGCACGGCAGATGACAGGGATTCGAAAACCGAGGTGGCAAGTTGTTTGTCCATTTTTTAATGATACAACAATTATTGAAATGTTGAAATAAAAGTTTGCGCACTTGTTGCGCCGCAACCGCTCAGGGAAGAGGCAAGGAAGAAGCGCAGTCGCCTTTCATGGAAGGCCCAGTTCAGAAACGTAATCTGAAACGACAGGCCTTAACTTCGAGGGTTTATGTTTGGTCACGGTGCCGATGTTGATGCAGCAAACAGCCTCTTCGTTGTCACGCAGACCAAATAGTTCGCGCAGTCGTTGCGAGTGCATCGCTTGACCACTTGTCAAACCTGTGCCAAAGCCTTCAGCATGGGCCGACAACAGCATGTTTTGAATTGCGCAGCCAAAAGACACCAATCGTTCGGCATCGCCAATTTCGGATTCGGTTGACTCTGGATGGTGCATGCCTCGCCCTTTCACGGAGTCAT
>CAISLL010000140.1 GCA_903886165.1 uncultured beta proteobacterium
ATACAAAGCTGAGCGCCCCCTGCACAGGGGCACCTCGCTCAGACCATCTGCAGATGGTGGGTGACCAGCTTAAAGTCACCGTCTTCCGGGAACGGCTTGATGACAAAGCCAAGCCCCTTCATGAGCTTGAGCATGTTGGGGTTGTTGGCCAGCACTAGGCCTTCAATCTCGGTCAGACCTTTTTCACGCGCAAAATCCATGATCGACAACATCAGCCGTGAGCCCAGTCCCTTGCCCTTGAACTCGTCTGCCACCACCAGAGAAAACTCGCAACTGGCGCGGTCCGGGTTGGTGATGTAGCGCGACACCCCGACGATGCGCGAACTCTCCACCAGGTTACCGTTGACGTCGTGGGATTCTTCAGTGACAAGCGCCACCAGAGCCATTTCACGGTCGTAGTCAATCAGCGTGAAGCGCGACAGCATGGTGGCTGGCAACTCCTGCATGCTAGACACAAAGCGGAAATACCGACTCTCGGGCGACAGGCCACGCACAAAACTCTGCAACATGCTGGCGTCGTCGGGGTGGATCGCGCGCACCGTGTACTCACCGCCACCGGCCAGCATGCACAGTTGCTCATGCTGCGACGGGTACGGCAGGATGGCCAGGTGGTTGTAGTGCCGCACCGATGGTGCCGCGTTGTCCACCACAATGCGTGCATCCACCGCCAGGGCACCGGACTCGTCCACAATGATCGGGTTGATATCCATCTCACGCAGTTGCGGCAATTCACACACCATTTCAGAGACCCGCAGCAGGATCTGCTCCAGCGCGTCCATGTTGACCGCGGCGGCCCCACGCCACGCCCCCAGCGTTTCGGCAGCGCGCGAGCGCTCGATCAGCCGACGCGCCAAAAACTGGTTGAGTGGCGGCAGTTCCATGGCGCGGTCGTTGATAAGCTCGATCATGGTGCCGCCGGCGCCAAATGCGATCACCGGCCCAAAGGGCTCATCGGTGACAAGGCCGATACAAACCTCTCGGCCGCGCTTCTGGTTTGCCATGTTCTGGATCGTCACACCATTGATGCGGGCGTGGGGCATCAATTTGGTCACCGCCTGAATCATCTCCAGGTAGGTGTCGCGCACGCTGGTGGCGTTCAAAACATTCAGCGCCACGCCTTGCACGTCAGACTTGTGGCTGATGTCGGGTGAATCGATTTTCAGCGCCACCGGGAAACCCAGCTGCGTGGCAATCATGATGGCTTCGTTGGCGCTGCGCGCCAAAATGGTCTTGGTGACCGGAATATGAAAAGCCGCCAGCAGGGCCTTGGACTCCATCTCAGTCAGCACCTTGCGGCGCTCTGCCAACACGCTGTCAATCAGCAGGCGGGCACCCTCCACATCCGGTTTCGAAAGGTCAGACAGAGGCGGCGGCGTTTGCTGCAGCAACTGCTGATTTTGGTAAAACGAGGCAATGTTGCCAAATGCGCCCACCGCTGCCTCGGGTGTTCGAAAGGTCGGGATGGCGGCGTCATTCAAGATTTTTCGCGCGTCACCCACCGTGGCGTCCCCCATCCAGCAGGTCAGCAGCGGCTTGCTCACCTGGCGGTTAAAACCGGCAATGGCGCTGGCTACCGCGTCACCATCGGCACCCATCTTGGGCGAATAAATGGCAAGAATGCCATCAATTTGCGATGCTTGACTCACCGCCTCAATGGCCGCACGGTAGTGCTCAGGGCCCGCCTCTTCTGACACATCGATCAAATCGGTCAGGGTGGCCAGGGGCGGCATCAGCGGTTTGAGCGCCAGCGTCTGCTCCTGCGTCAGGCGGCCAAGTTCCAGATTGATCTCGTTCACCCAGTCGGCGGCCAACACGCCCGGCCCCCCCCCGTTGGTGACGACCGCCAGACGCTTGCCGACCGGCTTGTAACGCGACGCCAGGCACTTGGCGGCAGAGAACAGGGCCACAAACGAGCGCACCCGCACTGCACCGGCGCGGCGCAAGGCGGCGTCAAACACATCGTCGCTGCCCACAATGGCGCCTGAGTGGGTCAGCGCTGCCCGGTTGCCCGCTGGTTTGCGCCCGGCCTTGAGCACCACCACCGGCTTGGCATTGGCGGCAGCCCGCAGGGCGCTCATGAAACGCCGGGCGTTGGTGATGCCTTCCAGATACACCACAATGCTGTGCGTCTGGGCATCAGCTGCCAGAAAGTCCAGCACCTGTGCCATGTCAACAGATGTATTGGGGCCAAGTGACACCACGGTAGAAAAGCCCACCGCATTCTTTCTGGCCCAGTCCAGAATGGACGCCGTCAGCGCACCCGACTGCGACACCAGTGCCAACGGTCCACATGATGCCAGTTCACCCGCCACACTGGCGTTCAAATGCAACTGCGGGCGCTGAAAGCCCAGGCAATTGGGCCCCAGCAGGTAAATGCCATCGCGCGTCGCAATCTTGTGCAAATCGGCCGCCATGGCCGCATCAATACCACTTGAAATCACAAGTGCCGCATGGCACTTGATACGCCCGGCAATTTCCAGTGCTGCGGTGACTTCAATGGCGGGCAATGCAATGATCGCCAGG
>CAISLL010000141.1 GCA_903886165.1 uncultured beta proteobacterium
CATTTCGGTCAGGATATTTTTCATCCAGCTGGAGGCATAAACCGTCTCCACCTCGGACAGATCAGGTGACACCCCGCCAGAGCCGGGAACCGAAATGATCTTGCCTTCCTTGACCGTGTAGACCCCAGCCACGCTGACTGTCTCTTTGGCTGAAATGGCGCTGAAGCAGGTATTGATGCCAGACATCTCGGTGGTCTCCTTGCCATTCATCAAGGCCACGATGTTGGCGGCGCAAACCTTGGCTTGGGAGTTGGCCGAGTAGCCTGATTTGGGCATTGCCCCCGCGTTGCATGCGTCTCCAATGACGTGGATGTTTTTTTGCAGGGTGGACTCAAACGTGGTTGCGTCCATCGGGCACCAGGCTTTGTCAGGACCGATCAAGCCAGCCAAGCGGGCAATTTGTCCTGCGCGCTGTGGCGGGATCACGTTGACCACATCGCCCTTGACTTCTTCGATGCCTTCAATGAACACCGAGCGGTTGCTGGCATTGATCGCTGTCACCTTTTGTGCCGATCGGTACTGGATGATGCCCTCGTAGTGTTTCTTCCAGCCTTTGCGGAAAAGAGCGCCTTTGGAGGCAATGTCCGGGTTGGCATCGAGCACCACAATCTTTGACTTTGGCTTGAATTCCTTGAGGTACATGGCGATCATGTTGGTTCGCTCATACGGGCCGGGTGGGCAGCGGAATGGCGACAAGGGCACGGTGAGGATCACGGTGCCGCCATCGGGCATGTCAACCAGTTGCTTGCGTAGCAGCAGTGTCTGCGGGCCAGCTTGCCAGGCGTGTGGCATGACCAGTGGCGTGGTTGCCAAATCGTAACCTTCGATTTCTTCGGTGCGGAACTCAATGCCGGGAGACATGACAAGGCGGTCGTAGTCGATGGTGCCGCCAGAAACCGTGACGGTCTTCTTGACCGCGTCCACTGCTGTGACCATGTCGTGCACCAACTTGATGCCATGGTTTGCCGCCAGTTTGTCGTAACCAATGCTCAGTGAGGACAGGTCTTTGAGCTTGCCGCCAATGTAGAGGTTGCTGAACGGGCAGGAAATATATTCCTTCTTCGGTTCGATCAACACCACTTCAATTGACTTGTCCATCATGCGTATGTATTTGGCGGCAATGGTGCCACCAAAACCGCCGCCCACCACCACCACGCGGCGGCCAGCGCTTTTGCTCAATTCAGACGCGGTCACCGCGGCGTGCGCAAAAGGCATGTTGCCTGCGGCCAAGGTGGCGCCAACGCCACCCAAACCCATGAGTTTGAGAAAACTTCTACGTTCGTTAGTCATGATTCATGTCTCCGGGTTATTTGACGTTGGCGTAGAAATGAAGCAGTGACTCAAGTTCGTCAGTCGTCAGACCCTGAACTTTTTCCTTCATCTTCTCAGGCATCTTGCGCTGGTCGTTGAGGTAAAGGGCCATCTGCATCTGCAAATAAGTCAGCCATTGGCTGGCCATTGCAGGGGTGTCATCCTTGCCTTCCTTGCCATCTTCGATGTGGCAACGTCCGCAGTTCGATTCCTGCAACTTGGCACCTTGAGCAATCCTTGCCTTATCCAGGGTCTGTTCCGTGATGTGAAGTTTCTGGGCCGAGAAGAAATCGCCAATGGCAGCGAATTCGGCGTCTGAATAACCCTTGGCAAGGCGCCCCATGATGGTCGACGGTCGTTCACCGCTTTTGAATTTTTTCATGGCATCAACGATGGCCTCCTTCGACTGGCCGGCCAGGCTCGGCATGGCCGGCCCGGCGCTGCCGCCATTGGTGCCGTGGCAACCTGCGCAGGCATTGGAGAGCATGGCCGCCGTTGGGGGCGCCGCGAAGCTGATTGCAGAAACGCCAAGAGCGCAGGCGGCCAGCGCCCACTGGCCTGACTGCTTGAACCACCGTTTGTTTGTCATGGATGTCTCCTTCTGGTTAATGGCTAAAAACTGACCTGTCACGCTGATATTTATTGTTTGACCACATTGATGTAGTTTTTCACCCCTGCGTCGGCTTTGTTGAGGCCAAACTGGTAACCCAGAGAGACGTAGTGATAACGCGCATTGCTGTAGTCTTCGTGGACAGCAAAGCCAAAGTTGTACACCTTGCCCGCTGCAATGGTGTGGTCCCCCTTGCCTGCACTGGCCAGAGTGCGCTCAAAAGTCACTACCCACTTGTCGCCTTCTTTCTTGCCTTCGGCCTTGATCAGGCCCTTGCCGTCTTTCATCTCACGGCTTGTTGTCACGTAGCCATCCACAGGTTTTTCGCCTTTGCCGCTGCGAAACTGGATCAGGTCCATGAACTTGCCTGTGGCCAGGTCGCCGCCCTTGATGTACTTGGTTTTCTTGTCGTCCTTGCCGTCTTTCATGGTGCGCAAGTCCTGG
>CAISLL010000142.1 GCA_903886165.1 uncultured beta proteobacterium
GGCAAGGAAGGCAATGGAATCATGGCCCGCCATGCCATGGGCTACACCGACGCGCAGATGCAACTCATCGCCAACTGGTTCGCCAGCCAAAAGTAGGCACAACCCCTTTCAAGAATCTGGAGTACCCCATGGAAAGAAGAAACTTTTTGAATGCCGCAAGCGCCGGTTTGGCCGCAAGTCTGTTGGCCGCCTGCGGCGGTGGTGATCCCACCACCAGTGATGCCAGGCCGGTCATTGACCGCAGTCGTCCACCGCAACCGGTAGTCACCAGCACAGCGGTCAAGGCGCGCGTTATCGTGATTGGCGGCGGCATGGGCGGTGCCACCGTCGCCAAGTACTTGCGTTTGTGGGGTGATGCCATCAGCGTCACGCTGATCGAGCGCATGCCCACCTACACCTCCAACATCATGAGCAGCATGGTCTTGAGTGGCCAGCGCAGCATGAGCAGCCTGACCTACCGTTACGACACCCTGCGCACCAAATACGGCATCAACACCGTTTTCGGGGAAGTGGTCGCCGTGGACCCGGTGGGTGTCAAAGTCACCATGGCAGATGGAACTGTTTTGGCAGCTGACCGCATTGTGATGGCACCGGGCATCAGCTTTGACAACGTCCCCGGGCTTGGCACTTCCGACAAGATGCCGCACGCCTGGCAAGCCGGGCCGCAAACCACCTTGCTGGCCAACCAGCTCAAGGCGATGACCGCTGGTTTGAACCACAACGTTGTGCTGACGATTCCAAAGACGCCGTACCGCTGCCCGCCCGGACCATACGAGCGCGCCTGCCTCATCGCCGACTGGTTGCGGGTGAACAAGCCCGGTTCCAAGCTGATCGTGCTGGATGCCAATCCTGATATCGTCACGGAAAAAGACAACTTCATGCGCGCATTCTTGGGAATACATGGGAGCGTCATCGAGTACCACACTAACGCAGAGGTGCTTGAAGTCAGCCCTGCCGACATGTCGCTCACGACAACCTCGGGCAACTTTAGTGGTGACGTTGTCAACATGATCCCCCGCCAGCGCGCCGGTGCACTCATCGCGACAGCACAACTGAACAATGACCCCATAACATCTGGTAGGTTTGCAGCCGTCGATGTCTTAAGTTACGCCAGTACCGTCTCCGGCGCAAACAAAGTGCACATCATCGGCGACTCGAGTGCCACGACGCAGCCCAAGGCCGGCCATATTGCCAACCAGGAGGCCAAGGTCTGTGCCGATGCCATCAGCCGCATTCTGTCAGGTGGCTCGCCGGATCCGGCCCCCGTCACCAACTCGGCGTGCTACTCCACCATCACCATGAGCCAGGCGTCGTGGTTGACTGCTGTGTTCCAATTTGACGGTGCATCGTCCAACATGAAGGCAGTTGCGGCTAGTTCATCTGCATCACCAGACTGGAACCAGAACAATTTTGACGAAATGGGCACCTGGTTCAAGGCGCTGATGGCGGATTCGTTCGCCTAAAGAGAAACATAGAATGGTGGACCACCTACACCGCCATTCATGTTCAGTTTCTTCAAGAAAAAAC
>CAISLL010000143.1 GCA_903886165.1 uncultured beta proteobacterium
TGATCGGCTGAACCCGACCCTACAGAACGCCGGGTTCAAGTGGTCAGTCGGGTCAGCGCCTCGTGGTACTTGGCCGCTGTTTTTTCAATCACCTCATGCGGCAGGTGCGGCGCCGGCGGGGTCTTGCTCCAGGGCTTGCCGGCCACCTGGGCGGTTTCCAGCCAGTCGCGCAAGAACTGCTTGTCGTAGCTGGGCGGGTTGACGCCTTCCACATAACTCTCGGCCGGCCAGTAGCGTGACGAATCAGGTGTCAGCACCTCGTCCATCAGCACCAGTGTGCCGTCCTTGTCCAGGCCAAACTCAAACTTGGTGTCGGCAATGATGATGCCTTTGGCGGCGGCAATCTCGCTGGCGGCCTTGTAAATGGCAATGCTGATGTCGCGGATGCGGGTGGCCAGGTCCAGGCCGATCATCTCAACCGTTTTCTCGAACGTGATGTTTTCGTCGTGGTCACCCATCTCGGCCTTGGCTGCCGGGGTGTAGATGGGTTCGGGCAATTTGCTGGCGTTTTTCAGGCCGGCTGGCAGCTTGACGCCGCACACCGCACCGTTGTCCTGGTATTCCTTCCAGCCGCTGCCGGCCAGGTAACCACGCACCACCGCTTCCACCAGAATCGGTTTCAGGCGTTTCACCAGCATCGAGCGCCCGGCCACTTGCTGCACTTCAGCAGGCATGACAACGCTCTCGGGCGCCTCACCGGTGAGGTGAATCGGACAGATGTTCAGGCCGTTGGGGCCGAGTTTGTCAAACCAGTACAGCGCCATTTGTGTTAGCAGCACGCCCTTGCCAGGAATCGGCTGGCCCATGATGACGTCAAACGCGCTGACGCGGTCACTGGCCACCATCAGGATGCGATCAAGGCCCACCGCGTAGTTGTCGCGCACCTTGCCGCGTGCCAGCAGCGGCAGCGAGGTGATGTTGGAGGTGTGCAGGGCGGCTTGAGAAGTAGTCATGGCGGTCAGGTTCAATCAAAAATGGTCAGGAAATCAGTTTAAGTTTAGGCTCGATGCGGGCCATGGCGGCAAAGTCACGATCTCTGGCCAGCAAGGGTTCGTTTGATTCAATGGCGCAGGCCGCAATCAGACAATCGTTCGGGCTACGCACCGTAAATCCTTGCCAGCGACAGCGGGCATACAAAAGTGCCGCGCGGCGAGACAATTCCCACGGATCCGGGCTGATATACGCTGGCATGGTGTCGAGTAATTCTTGCAACTCATAAAAAACTGACAACTTGCTGGCGCCTTGCAAGACCTCGCGGTAAACGACATCGGGCACCCGGACTTCTTCACCATCACGGAAAGCACGTCGCATGCACCGGTCTGCCGCTGAGTCGCTGGCACGCAAAAACTCTATCCAGGCAGACGTATCAGCAATCATGCATCAGTCGCCTGGGATTTTTTGATTGGTTTTTGACGTGATGCATTGGACGGCTTGCTAACGGGAGCAACGGGCTGGGACAACAGATCGTCTCTTTGTTTTTCGATGGCGATACGTGCCTCTTCAAACGTGTGCCACCCACGACGTGCCAGTGCCTCAGGTGTCAATCCGTAAGGACCACTGGGATCGTAGTCCGGGTCAAGCACATCTGAGCCGCGTAGCGCCAGCAAGCCAGAGTAATCGGGCTTGCGCACAAAAGCCCTGAGCGCAGCCTCAACCGCTGCCTTCTTGGTGGTGACGCCTGCGCGCAACATGGCTTGGGCGATCAGATCGTCATCAATCACGATATTGGTTCGGGTGTTCATGGCAGTCCTTTTGATTCATACACACAGCAGGTGTATAGCCTAAATTATGCCGCAATCAAATCGACCCTGCCTACCGGGTCAGCAGGTAGGCGCCATACAGCCAGGCATTGAGACCTCGCAGGTTTTTGCGTTGTGCCACGATGTCGTGATGGCGGCCCTGGCGCTCCAGACCCAGCAAATTCACCAGCAGGCGCATGGCCTGCTCGGGCGCGCTGTGCTGGCCCGGCTGCGCCTGTGACAGGTGCGCCGCTTCCGACGGCTGGCACGTCAGCACCCAGGCCGGGAACCAGGCCAGGTCTTGCCCTGCATCTGCACTGTCGCCAGCAGGCTCGAAGCTGGCATCAAACTGGTCTTTGAGGCGCTGCAAGACGGGGTCGTGTGACGTTTGAATCAGCACCTCCAGACGCTTTGGCGATAGCCAGGCCAGTTCGGCCAACAGCGGCCAGGTGGCACGAAGCCCGAGCAGATGCAGTCTGGCCTGCGCCATCCAGGCCAGTGGCGCCGGAATACGCCGCCAGGATTCAATGCGCGACACGGCGTCTGCGGCAGCCTGCCAGTCTTGCAGAAACAAGCGGATCGGGGCCACATGCTCATCTTCACGGGCGGCATCAAAAGGCAGCGACGCGGCACGGGCCAGCAGTTGGTGCCAAAACGCGCGCAGCCACAGGGTGGCAGTGGCTTGACCGAACAGACGCTGCGCCACCGGCGCCACCGATTCAAGCAGCGCCAGCCGCGCCATTTTCAGGGCGGCATGGTCAGGCAGCGGGCTTGGGTTCAGCCCCGCCATGGCGTGCGCCTGCAACGCATCCAGCAACACCTGTGCCTGGGGCAGCATGGCATCGTCGGCATAGTCCCGCTGCAACACCAACCAGGCGGCCTGCGCCTTCGCCACCGCATGCTGTTGCAGGGCCTGCAACAGGTCATTGCGCAGCATCACATCACGGCTGTCATTGAAGATGTCAAGCTGCATGAAGGGGAACCGCTGTGATGTGTCGTGCAGCTGACGCATGGCTATTGCAGGGGACGACCAAGCCTGTTCGAAATATATTTTTTAGATAGCAACATACACAGTATCAATAAGGACTATAGCCCTATTTATGTAGAAAACCACCCGAAGGTGGTTTTCTACGGATTCAGACTGGCAACAAATCAGTTCACCACTTGCGCCAATTCACCCCGCGCGTATTGCCCAGCCACCTCAAACAGGCTATGGCCCTTGATCTTGGCGCCCTGGCCTTCGCAGCCGAACTCCAGGTAACGCTGTTTGCACAGCGCCTTGGCAGCTTCTCGAGCCGGCTTGAGCCAGTCGCGGGCATCAAACTTGTCAGGGTTCTCGAACATGTACTTGCGCACGGCGGCGGTCATGGCCAGGCGGATGTCGGTGTCGATGTTGATCTTGCGCACACCGTACTGGATGGCCTTCTGGATTTCTTCCACCGGTACGCCGTAGGTTTCCTTCATCTTGCCACCGTACTGGTTGATGAGGGCCAGCGACTCTTGCGGCACGCTGCTGGAGCCATGCATCCCCAAGTGGGTGTTGGGCAGGCGTTTGTGGATTTCCATGACGCGGTCAATCGCAAGGATGTCGCCGGTGGGTTTGCGGCTGAACTTGTAGGCGCCGTGGCTGGTGCCAATGGCA
>CAISLL010000144.1 GCA_903886165.1 uncultured beta proteobacterium
GCTCCAGCTCAGACTGGGACACCATGCAACACGCAGTCCACATTCTCCAACAGTTCGGTGTTCCCTACGAGGCCCGTGTGGTGTCCGCCCACAGAATGCCTGATGACATGTTTGCCTATGCCGAAACCGCGGTGGGTCGTGGCCTCAAAGCCATCATCGCCGGGGCGGGTGGTGCGGCGCACCTGCCAGGCATGCTGGCGGCCAAAACCACGGTGCCCATTCTGGGCGTGCCGGTGGCCAGCAAGCACCTCAGTGGCGTGGACTCGTTGCACAGCATCGTGCAAATGCCCAAGGGCATTCCGGTGGCCACCTTTGCCATTGGTGCCGCCGGGGCGGCCAACGCGGCGCTGTTTGCGGTGGCGATGCTAGCCAACTCCGACATCGTGCTGCGCGCCCGCCTGGAAGATTTCCGGGCTGAACAAACCCAGATGGCACGTGGCATGACCTTGCCGCCCAAGTTATGAGCGGCCCGATGTTGCTGCCCGGCGTCACCGGGTTGAACGGCAGTGGCCAGCAAACCACGCTGGGTGTCATGGGTGGTGGCCAGTTGGGGCGCATGTTTGTGCAAGCCGCCCAGGCCATGGGCTATTTCACCGTGGTGCTGGACCCGGATGTGATCAGCCCGGCCGGGCTGGTGAGCCACTACCACATCAAGACCGATTACCTGGACGAACAGGGTCTGGTGCAGCTGATGCAGCGCTGCGCGGCCGTCACCACCGAGTTCGAAAACGTGCCAGCGCCGGCGCTGCGGACCTTGGGCGCGGTTCGCCCCACGGCACCCGGCGCTGACGCGGTGGCGGTGGCGCAGGACCGGATTCAGGAAAAGGCGCACCTGGCGCGCAGCGGGGTGCCCGTGGCACCCTATGCCGTGATTGAAACCCGCGCACAGCTGGACGGCGTGCCAGACAACTTGTTGCCCGGCATCCTGAAAACAGCACGCCTGGGCTACGACGGCAAAGGCCAGGTGCGCTGCAGCAACCGGGCTGAACTGGTCGCCGCCTGGGACGCGCTCAAGGGCGTGCCCTGTGTGCTGGAGCAGATGTTGCCGCTGGCCGCTGAATGTTCGGTGATTGTGGCGCGTGGCTGGGACGGCGCCTGTGTCAATTTTGCGCCGCAGCTCAATCTACACCGTGCGGGCATCTTGGCCGTGACCGAGGCTTATGACGGGAATATGCCTCAAGCCCTTTCAGAACATGCGATAGCAGCTTCAAAAAAAATAGCAGAAGAGTTGGGTTACGTGGGCGTGTTGTGCGTCGAGTTTTTTGTTTTGGCAGAGGGTTCACCTGAAGCGATTGCCCTGGGTGGCCTGGTCGTCAATGAGATGGCGCCACGCCCGCACAACAGCGGCCACTACACGTTGGACGCCTGTGATGTGTCGCAGTTTGAGCTGCAAGTGCGCACCCTGGCTGGTCTGCCCCTGACGCAGCCGCGCCAGCACAGCCCGGCCGTCATGCTGAATTTGCTCGGCGACCTGTGGGTGGACGGTGCCACACCAGCCTGGCACAAGGTGCTGGCCTTGCCCGGTGTGCACCTGCACCTCTACGGCAAGCTCAAAGCCAGCAAGGGTCGCAAGATGGGGCATCTGACCGTGACCGCTGTTACGCCTGAGGTCGCCCGATCCACTGCGCTACAAGCTGCCACACTGCTTGGCATCGCGGCGTTTTGATTGCGCTTGCTGTGCCTGCGAGGCAAACGCCAACGGCAAGTGTGTGCTGAGACGACAAGCCCATGATTCTCCCCGGAAGTGATTCAAATTCAATAGTTGCTGGCGCAATGGTCATAAGGTCTGGTCGCCTGTTGGGCTTGCCAACCGAGACGGTTTATGGCTTGGCCGCAGATGCGGACAACGACGCCGCCGTGGCGCAAATCTTCACAGCCAAAGGGCGCCCGGCCGACCACCCACTGATCGTGCACGTGGCCGACGCGCGTGCGGTGGCGCACTATGCCTCTGATGTGCCCGGTTTTGCCCGGCAACTCATGCAGGCTTTCTGGCCCGGCCCGTTGACCCTGATCCTGCCGCGTCGCCCCGGAGTTGCCAATGCGACGGCGGGTGGCAACCCGACCATCGGGCTGCGTTGTCCGTCGCACCCGGTGGCGCAGGCGCTGTTGAAAGCACTGATTAATGGGGGTCAGACTACAATTAATCCCCAAATGGAAACCGCAGACGAAAAACAATTGGAATCTGACCCCCATTATTTAGTGTGGGGGGTGGCTGCACCAAGTGCCAATCAGTTTGGACGCGTCAGCCCGACCACCGCAGCCCATGTGCAAGGCGAGTTTGGGGATGACTTGCTGATCCTGGACGGTGGTGCCTGCAGTGTGGGCATCGAGTCCACCATCATCGACTGCACGCGCGGTGCCCCTGTGTTGCTGCGCCCCGGTGCCATCACGCCCGCGCAGGTGCAGGCGGTGTGTGGCTTGACGGTGCGAACGAAAGACGAGGTGCTTGCGCAGGATGCGCCGGTGCCCAAGGCCTCTGGCACGCTTGAATCGCATTACGCACCCAAGGCGCGGGTGAGGCTGATGGATGCGCGCGACTTGCAGGTGGCAGTGGACACGCTGGACAGGAGTGCAAATGCAGGTGGCGTTCAGGCGGTGGCCATTTACGCGCGGACTCGCCTGAAGCTGCCCACCGACGAGGTGTTGTGCCAGTGCATGCCTGACGACGCCACGTCGGCAGCGCAGCAACTTTTCGCGGTGCTGCGCGAGTTGGACGCGCAAGGCGTCAGCCAGATCTGGATCGAAACCCCGCCCGCCAGCCCGGAGTGGGATGGCGTGCGGGACAGGTTGCAGCGGGCTTCAACTTGATTGAATGCGTTCTGGACGATGCCTTCCCAAAGTCAGATGATGTCATCGAGGTCAAGGCGGCAGCCACTGTTGGTTGTGTAGCTGCATCAACAAAAAAATTTGCGGGGTTTTTTTGAGGAGTATTTTGATTAGAACGCGCGTGAATACTGCAAGCCAAAAATCCAAGCATTGGCACTGTATTCGCCAGTGACTCTGCCTCGACCATCAACGAGCTGGTTGTTGTCAATTTGAGAGTTGTTGAGCAGCAGGTAGGTGGCACCAATGTCCATAACGCCGCCTTTACCCACTGTCCACTGAGCACCGGCAGACAGCCAGGTGCGGTCATTGTCTGGCAATGAGACCAGCCGTGTACTTGCGCCCTTGACTGGCGTTTGGTCGTAAGCCAGGCCAAATTTCAGCTTCAAGTCGCCACGGTACTGGTAGTTGACACCTGCCGCGACGCGTGTTGAGTCGCGAAAATCGGTATCAAGCGTCTGGGCGATTTGACCCGTGAGCGCACCAGACGTCCTGATCACATCTAGCTTTGGTATGCTGCTCCAGCCTGTCCAGGAAATATCACCCAGCAGTTGCACTTTTTCAGAGACTTGGTGTGTACCGCTCAGGACAAATACGTCGGGTAACTTGAGACTGGCTTTGGCACCGCTGGAACGTGAGGAATTGAGTGCGGCACTAGGACCGGTGATATTAATGTCGCCGGTCAGGTCGTAGCTAACCGTTGACCGGTAGGACACCCCCACCTTGGATGCAGGCGAAACCGTAAAGAGCGCTCCTGCGTTCCAACCCCATGAATCTCCCGTGAGGTCAAGTGTCAAGGGTGAAGCTGATGTGACTGCACTTACGACAGCGACCTGCCGTATGTACTGAGCTGTCAGCCGCTGCCAGTTCAAGCCTGCACCTACGGACACTTTGTTATTGACCCTGAAGGCAACCGACGGATTGATGTTGTAGGTTTTGACATCAAACATGGCGGACTGCGCAGCACCAACCCATGGGTTGTCATACTCGGTCTTCAAGCCAAAGGGTGCACCAACTCCGACCCCGACGTACAAATCCTTGTTGAGCGCCCAGGACATGTAGGCATTGGGTATGAATCCCCAGCCCCCACCATCGCCCCCGGTGCCAGTGCCAGTCAAAAAGCCCACGCTGGATCCGGTGTCGGTGAACTTGAAGCTGGTTCCCACCGCCACCAGGCCGGTTGAGAATTCACGCTCTTTCAACTGTGTCATGCCGGCTGGGTTGTAAAAAATGGTGCTGGCGTTCTCGGCCACCGCCGCTGAGCCTGCGTAGGCGTTGCCCAAACCACTGGCGTTCTGTTCAAGCAATTGAAAACCCGCTGCCGATGCGTTACCAGACAGCAGGCCGATGATCAACGCAGGGAGCAGGTTGAGGGAGGACGGGGAGTTCATTGGATTTCCTTCATTAGTAGGACAGACAAATGGAAACAAAAAATATCAACAGCAAGACCGTTTTTTTGCCCTTGCTGTCGATTTGAAGACCACTAATTTCAGTGCGCAAGGCACTATTCAAGGAGCGAGGAACTGGCTGAAGAAGCCTCGCGCAGCTGCATTGCAAAACGGCGGGACAAGGGTGCCGTGATAGGCGGTCGTCAATGCGATTGCTGCATTGGCACCAGCTGATGCAATGAGTGCGGCCTTTTGTTGTGCAAAACCTGCCTTGGCGGCAAAGAACGGATTGGTAACTCCTGGCGTGCCCGGGTCAGAATCGACATCCAGTAGGGTGACAACTCCACTGGTAACTTTTGCGCCCCAAACACCTGCCATAACCTGGGTATTTAAGCTATAGAAAACGGTAGGGTCACCGTTGCCACCGCACAACAGCATCGGCGAAGTGTTGACCGGACCGGTCCAGCCCGCGCGCAAATCATTTCTTTGTGCAGCAACACGAAGGGGATGAGTTACACCTGTTGCCAGTTGCAAAGTTTGAGGAGCACCCGTCAATGCAGTTGGCAGCGCACCGTCAAACCCGTGGGCCATTGCATCGCTTATAAAACTTAGCCGCGTGCTGTTCTTGATCAGGTTAGGTGTGCCCACGCCCATGGCAAAAAGCGGATCGCTCGGGGTGCCTGTGACCAGGGGTGTCATGCCAGCAAGTGCGGGGGCATCCGTCGTTACATTGCTAAACAACGCCGTCTGGGGGAGCTTTCCCGCGCTGTAGACAGTCGTGAAGTCGTAGTTGCCTGGTATCAATGATTCAATGCCTGTGGCATAAGCTGATTCGAAAATGTCGGACGGGCTGCTGTAAATGTTGAGGTCACCGTAAGATTTTTTATAGCTGGTCGTCAGCATCGGCGCAAATGCGGTGCTCCCAACTGGAACACCACCAGCGAAGATAAAGTCGGTGTAGGCCGACATCGCATAAGGCCCGGACATGGGTGCTGAGGCGGTAACAGGGATTGGTGTCGACAGGGCTTGCATTGCCCGCACCGTTGCCATCGCCACGTAGCCACCTTGTGAATACCCAGTAACGAACAATTTGGTGCTGGCCTTGCCCGCCGGCAAGGCGGATTTGGCTGCGGCCAGCGCGTCAATCATGTCCTTGGATTGTTGGTCGGCATTGATATAGGGGTGGTAGCTCAAGGACGAGCTGTCATACCCGGCGTAATTGGGTGCCACCACGATATAGCCTTGAGCTGCGTACATCGCCGCCAGCAGCACGGACTCCGAATTGGCAGGATTGGTACTGTCGGCAATTTCTGCCAGGTTGTAGCGTTTGGTGATGTTGGTGCCGTGGGCATACAAAACGATCGGCCGGGCGCCAGTGCATTGTGCCGCTGTACCGGTTGGCACCATCAAGGCTCCAGACGCGTCTGTCTGCTCGCCTGCTCCGCCTACGGTGCCGTATTTGATGTACTGGACATCTACGCCGCAGGGAAGGTCGCCGGTAGTGGTGCCCGTGGAAAGTTGTAACAAGCCCAGACCACTGGCGCTGGCGCTCAAAGAAGCTTTGAAACCTGCAGCTGTCAAAGATGTAATGAGGGCGGGTGGGCTTTGCATCAATTGCCCGCGTGCTGGATTGGCAACCTGGGTACCAAAGGTGTCACCTCCGCCGCCACCGCCGCAAGCCGCCACCAGCAAGGCTGAAGCCAGCGTCACCCCAAGAATTTTGAATTGCCTCATTAAGTGTCTCCAAAGATTTATAAGAACGACCGTGCTATTTGCAGTGCAGATCGTAATCTGTTGTGAGCCCGAGAGCGAGTCGGGTAAACCCGTGTGAAGTGTCGCGTTGTGTCAGCGATACCGCAACTTCATCACCAAAATCGCGCTCGCCAACGCCAGCGTGATGCAGTTGGCAACCACTACTGGCCAGGCGCCCAGCAGCAGGCCATACACCAGCCACAGGGCTACGCCCAAAGTGAACGCGCTGTACATGCCCAAGGAGATGCCACGAACGTCTTTGGTGCGAAAGGTGTGCAGCGCCTGTGGCAAGAAGCTCACAGTGGTCAAAACGGCGGCGAGGGTGCCGACAAGGTCAATCAGGGTCATGGTGTTCAAAAAGGTGGGGCAATGCACAGCGGGCATCACGGGCGCTGATTGTCCACCACAGCCCAGTCAATCAGCGCGTCCAGCGCCGGGCGCACCGCGCCGGCATTGGGATGGTTGACGATGGCCACCAGCACATACCGTTTGCCGCTGGCGCCGTGCACAAAGCCGGCCAGCGCCGTGACTTCGCGCAGGCTGCCGGTTTTCAGGTGGGCGCTGGAAACACCGGCCCGGCTGCGCTTGAGGGTGCCGTCCACACCGACCAGTGGCAGGGAAGACAGCAACTCGGGCATCAGGGGCGAGGCATAGGCCGTTTGCAGCAGCTGCCCGAGTTGCTGGGCGCTGATGCGGCTTTGGCGCGACAGGCCCGAGCCGTTGTCGATGACCGGCACGTGGCTCGGGTTGATGCGGCGCTGCCACCACTGGCGCACCACCTCACGGGCCGATTCGTCGGTGCTCACGGGGACCGTCTCGGCGCCTGCGGGCGGGTTGCCACCGTTGGCGCCGTTTGCATGTGCCCCGGATCGTCCGAGTGTCAGGAACAACTGCTGCGCCATCACGTTGTTGCTGTATTTGTTGATGTCCCGAACCACCTCTGCAAGGGGAGGCGAGCTCATCTCAAACGTGGGTGGTGCATCCGGCGCGGCACCGTCCCGCACGTCGCCATCAAGCCTGCCTCCCATGCTGCGCCACAGGCCTTCCAGCGCGCGGGCGTTGTAGCTGGCTGGGTCGGCGTAGGCCACTGGCCAGACCTTTTCACCACAGTCGCGCGGGTAGCTGCCGGCAAACAGGATGCGCTTTGGGTCAGAGAAATCGGCTTTCAAGGCAGCGCGGTAGTCACCACATGCGCCGGTTATTGACAAGGGCACCTGGCTCGGCCAGCGTACCCCGGCCAGCGGAGGGTCAATTTGCACAAGCGCCACAGCTCCGTTGGCCTCGGGCATGAAGGTCATGACGAGTGACTTGTAGTTCAGCAGCAGCGCATCAGGCGCAGCGTTGTAGGGGCGAAGTGGCTCGCCGTCGAAGTCGCCGGCGTTGGCGGGCGGCACGGCAAAGGCGCGACGATCGAGCACGATGTTGCCGGCAATGCGCTGCACGCCCAGGCCCTGCAGACGGCGTAGCAGCAGCCACAGGCGCTCCAGTACCAGCTTGGGGTCGCCCTGGCCCTGAATCACCAGGTTGCCCTTGAGCACACCACCCGTCACCGGCCCATCCAGCCAGACCGGTGTGCGCCAGACAAACGCCGGGCCGAGCAGGTCAAGGCCAGCGTAAGTGGTCACCAACTTCATCACCGAGGCCGGGTTCATGGGCACCTCGCTGCGGTGGCTCAGGCGCGGTGCACCCTTGCCATCGGCGTCCAGCACCAGAATGGCCACAGCGTCGGTGGTGACGCGGGCCTGTGCCAGGGCTGCCAGCACCGTGGGTGGCAATGCCTGAGCCGTGGCGCCGGCGCAGGCCCACCCTGCGGCACACAGCAGCAGGGCTCGGGCCCACCAATGGGTCAAAGAATTCCTCATGCCTGAATTATGGGTGCGACTGGCCGTCCGGTGCTGTGGACGCATCCGCCACGGATAATGCATGCATGCCTGCCTTGTCCCATTTATTCAGCCGCTTCTCACCCCGCACCGTGGGTTTGTTGTCTGCCCTCGTCACAGTGCTGATCTGGACCTCGTTCATCCTGATTGCCCGCGCCTCGGCCGACCCGGCGCGGGGCGGCCTGCTGAGCCCCTTTGACATCGCCTTTTGCCGCATTGTGGGTGCGGCGATGATTTTGTTGCCGTGGGGCGCGTACCTGGTGCGGCGCGACCGTGCCAGTGGCAAGCCCGCAGCCTCCTGGATGGGTGTGTCGCCGCTGTCCGTGCATGTCACCCTGCGCGTGGGCCTGTTTGGCGGCCTGCTTTACGCCATGCTGGTCTACAGTGGGTTTGTTTATGCGCCTGCGCTGCATGCCTCGGTGCTGATGCCGGGCAGCCTGCCGCTCTGGACCGCGCTGCTGGCGTGGTGGCTGCTGGGTGACCGCATCACACCCATGCGCGCCTTGGGCCTGGGCCTGATTGTGCTGGGTGATTTGCTGGTGGGCGGGTCCAGTCTGCGCCACGCCCTTGACGGTGGCGAGGTCTGGGTGGGTGACTTGTTGTTCGTGCTGGCGGCCATGTGCTGGGCCACCTACAGTGTGCTGGCGCGTCACCATGGCCTGGACGCGGTGCGCGCCACCATTGCCATCACCACCTTTGCGTTTGTTGCCTACGTGCCCACTTACAGTGCCCTCGTGTTCACCGGTGTTATGCCTGGTCATGTGTTCACGGCCCCGTGGCGTGATGTGTTGTTTCAGGCATTTTTTCAGGGCTGGGGCTCGGTGGTGATCTCCGGCATCACCTTCACGCAGATGATTCGCCACTTTGGCCCGGTGCGCTCAACCATGATCACCGCGCTGGTGCCGGGCCTGTCGGCCCTGGGCGCGGTGTGGTTGCTGGGTGAGCCAATGCGCTGGAATTTGGGGCTTGGGTTGCTGCTGGTCACGGTGGGCATTTTGTTCGGTGTGCGCGCCGGTCTCCCAATTGCTATCAAATCAAAATCTGTTCATGCTTGATTTAAAAGGGCTGAAGGCGTGATTTATGTATAAATGTTGCTTTGATCTGGGTTGGATGCCAGGTGTGATGCCATGAACCTCCTGGCCTTTGACACCGGCACCGAGCGCATGTCGATTGCGCTGCAACGCGGCACGGGCGACACCACCACGCTGTGGCAACACAGTGCCGCTGGTGGTGCGCTGACTTCGACTCACCTGATTCCTGAAATTCAGCGTCTGATGACGCAGGCGCAATTGGGCTTTGACGCGCTCGATGCGATTGTGTTTGGCGCCGGGCCGGGCTCGTTCACGGGCTTGCGCACCGCATGTTCGGTGGCGCAGGGGTTGGCGTTTGGTGCGGCTGTGCCGGTGCTGCCGATGGACAGTTTGCTGGCGGTGGCGGAAGACGCCCGGCTGCAACTGGGGTCGCCTGCCAGCCTGAGCGTGACCGCCTTGCTCGATGCGCGCATGGATGAAATGTATGCTGCCAGCTACAGGTTTGAGAGTGGTTTGTGGTCATTCAATAAGGGTTACAGCCTGATTCATCCAGAAGATTTGGTGTGCACAGGTGTCGACGTGCTGGCCGGTAATGTGTTTGCCACTTATGGCCAGCGCCTGAACGGCGCGGGCGTCCAACGTGTGGACGCCTTGCCCACCGCCGCCGCCATGTTGCGCCTGGCACCGGCCTTGCTGGCAGCCGGTGCAGCGGTGCCGGCGGAGCAAGCCCTGCCGACCTACATTCGCGACAAGGTGGCGCAAACCACGCACGAACGCGCGGCTGCCAAACTGGCGCTGGCTGCCGACCAGAAGGGGGCGTCAAGCTGATGGACTGCCCGCGTCAAGCTGCCACGTGTCTGCGATGATCGCACGCTTGAAACCCGTCGAGGCCATTTTTGAGCCGATGACCGAGGCAGGCCTTGATATGGTCGAGGCGCTGGAGCGTCAAGCGCATCCGCACCCCTGGCAGCGCCGGCACTTTGTCGATTGCCTGGAAAGCGGCTACCAGGCCCAGCTGTTGATGGCGGGCGACGTGCTGCTGGGCTACTTTGTGGCCATGAAAGGGGTTGAAGAGGTGCATTTGCTCAACATCACCGTGGCACCTGAGTACCAATGCCAGGGTTGGGCGCAGGTGATGCTTGAGGCGCTGGCGCTGTGGGCGCGCGGGCAGGGGGCGCAGTGGCTGTGGCTGGAGGCGCGTACCGGCAACACCCGCGCCATCCATGTCTACAAGGCGCACGGGTTTCGCACCGTAGGCCAACGCCGCCAGTATTACCCGGCGGCAGACGGCCTGCGCGAAGATGCGCTGGTGATGAGCCTGAAGTTGGTTGCTTGCGATTAAAAGAGAAAATAGCCCGATGAGCCTGCACCTTGACTCCCGCCAACGCGCCATGCTGCGCGAGATGGGTGTGCACGTCTGGCTGCCTGAGGCGTCCGCGCCGGCGGCTGACGCTGCGAGTGCCTTTGGGGGTGATTCAAATACTACTGAAAAAATAGCTGTTGTCGCAATAAATAAAAGGGCTGCAGGTGAAAACGGTTTGAAAAGTCCTGCCGCAGCCCAAGCGGCCACGCCAGCCGTCGATACGCGCCAGATGGTGACTCCCAGTCGCCAACCAGCGGCGGCGACGGCACGCAGCCCCGGCCCGACCACGGTCATCGCCTTGCCGCAAGCCATTGACACCATGTCTTGGCTGCAACTTGCCGACGCGGTGGCGCATTGCCAGGCCTGCACCATGTGTTTTGGCCGACGGGCGCCGGTGTTGGCCGCCCCTGAATTGCCCATGCCATGTGATTGGCTGGTGGTGGGAGACCCGCCCGACGAAGCCCAGGAGCGCCTGGGCTTGCCGTTTGTGGAAGAGGCAGGTTTGCTGCTGGACAACATGTTGCGGGCGGTCGGCGTGCGGCGTTTCCTGCCCGGGGCTGAGTCAAATAGCCTGCCCGACAAGCGCGCTTACCTGACCCATGTCCTCAAGTGCCGCCCGGCGCTGATGCGTGCGCCGGATGCCGCCGAGTTGGCCACCTGCGCCCATTACCTGCGCCGTGAAATTGCCCTGACCCAGCCCAAAGTGATTCTCGCCATGGGCCGTTTTGCCATGCAGGTGTTGCTGGGCGACACGCCGCCTGAAAGTGCCAAATTGCCGCTGGGCAAGCTGCGCGGGCAGGTCTGGCAATTTGCGGGGGTGCCGTTCGTGGTGACCTACCCGCCGGCCTACCTGTTGCGCTCAGGCCAGGACAAGGGCAAGGCCTGGGCCGACCTGTGTCTGGCGCTGGACGTGGCGCAGGGCAAACTGCGCGGCTGAGGGCGATAGGTGCGGTAGACCGGTGCTCGTGGCGTGATGGCGCCAGTATTCCTTTGGCAATTCGAGCGCCTATACTGTACAAATACCTGCACATGATGTGCTAAGGAGAAGGTCATGGGAATATCCACAAGCGACGTTGTCCCGCTCTCACACGCCAGAGCCAACTTTTCTGAGCTGGCCGAGGAAGTCAAGGCAGGTGCCGAGAAGATTGTGACGAAAAACGGTGAAAGCTTCATCGCGCTGATTGGCTCTGACCGGCTTGACTACTACCACCAGCTGGAGCGCGCGCGCATTCATTTGCTCCTGATCGACGAGGCATCCAGGGGGCTTGACGATGTGGCTGCGGGTCGAGTGACGGATGCACGCAGTGCCATCCAGTCAATCAAGCGTCGGCGCGGCGCCTGACCGACACTGGAATTTGGCAGTGGTCACGAAAATCGTCGTCAAATTGACGGCCAACTTTGAGCGTAATCTCGCCGACATTGAACAATTTCTGACCGAAGCGGATGCGCAGCAAACCTTTGATGGCCTGCTGGATGAACTGCTTGACACGGTGATTCCCAATCTCGAAAGGTTTCCAGGCATGGGGCGACCCTTTCTGAACCGGGCCGTCGGGTCGGTGGAAGCCACGAATGCGTTGCGTGCGTTGCGTGCGAAATTGACGGCGCTGATGATTGAGCCGGATGCACTTCGTGAATACGTCATGGCCCACTATTTGGTGCTGTACGCGCAGATTCAGGGAACGCTTCATCTGCTGTCAATCAAGCACCATCGCCAACTGTCTTTTGATTTTGACGCGCACTGGGGCTCGCGCTACTGAGTACATTCAACTGTCGATATGGACTTTCCCGCTGGTTTGATCAAGTTACGTGAGGGACGAACGACAGACTCCATGCAGACCACCTTCTTATTGCCAGAACCTCGGCCAGAGTCCGCAGAATAAGATTTTGCTATAAATTTGCAGTCGAACGTTGTCGCTCCGCTTGAGCGAGGGGTTAGGCCTCGCTGGGCGCGTACCCGAGCTTGATTGCTGCGAGGCAGTGCACACACGCTCGTTCAGGAGGTGAACCTGCTGACGGGCTTTGCTACCGGACAAGCTTGCCTCCGAAGGCGACGCGGCCTCGACCTGGTGGGGCGTACTCGACATGTACGCGCTCGACAGGGCGCCTGAGGCTGGATGCTACGGCCGCTGCTAGTTGTTCTGCCTCGTTAACTCTGGCCTCTTCATCCGGCCAGTCCGTGTGAAGTACCTGCACGAATACGGGGAGATCATCGTCTTCGACCATTGCTCCGTTCTCGGCGTACTTGCCGTCCTGAAGCTCAGTCACGCGTACCCAGACTCGTCCGGTATCGGCACCCAGCACGCGTGCAATCGAAGCCGCCAATGTCTGAGCCGCGTCGGAGGGCAGCTTGCGCGAGGCTGAGACGACTGGGCGGACGTCTACGATTGGCATTTGCGAGGCCTAACGTCAAAGCTGCCCGACACGCAGCATGGGCCGCAAAGCGGCATTCTGCTGCTGCGTGTCCGCGCCGCGCGAAATGTTAGACATCACTTGGCGCGCATTCGGTTGTTCTTGGCGTTGTGCTCAAGCTCACACAATCCGAGCGCTTCCATGAGCGGGGGCACATAAACTCCGAAACGACCGCGCAGGCCTTTTTTCATAC
>CAISLL010000145.1 GCA_903886165.1 uncultured beta proteobacterium
CGTCATCATTTCTGGATGAACTATGCCCAAGAACACCGCACCACTGCCTGATTGGGAGCGCGTCCTGCGCGCGGCTGCCCACTTGCAAACTATTTTGCCAGATGCCGTGCTGGTGGGTGGTACGGCATCGGCCATTCATGCCAGGCATCGCTTTTCACGTGACGCAGACCATGTGCTGACCGACTTGCGCGGTCACTTTGATGCGGTGCTACTGGAACTGGAGTCTGTCGCCGGTTGGCAAACAGCAAGGGTGCAGCGCCCCGTGCAAATTTTAGGCAGCTTGGATGGCATTGAAACGGGGGTGCGACAGCTGATTCGGGACGAACCCCTGGAAACCAGCGTCGTCGAATACCACGGCAAACGCATCACCATTCCAACCGAAGCGGAGATTCTGCGCATCAAGGGCGTGCTGATTCTCAAGCGCAATGCCACCCGGGACTATCTGGATTTCGTCGCGCTGGCCACCCACATGGGTGACGAAAAAACAGCGCTTGCGTTGCGCCGATTTGACCACCTGTACCGGCAAGAAAACGGTGAATCACCACTCCAGCAGTTGCAGGTACAACTGGCGAATGCAATGCCTTATGACCTGGAGGAAACACAATTGAGCGAATACAAAAACCTTCAGGCGCGCTGGCATGACTGGCGCACCGTAAAGGCTGCTTGCTCCCACATTGCCACAGCTATCTTTGACCGCGTTTGCGACCTCGGTTCCCAGTCGAATTAGCTTCTAGTCGTCTTTCGTATTGCACAAGAAGCTACAAGATACATAGCATTCATGAACGTGACCCAGCCAACATCCGTCCACCCATTCAACGTCTTGTGGCTGCAGTCCGGCGGCTGTGGCGGTTGCAGCATGTCCCTGCTGTGCGCCGACACGGCCGACCTGCGCGGCCACTTGCGCCAGGCCGGCATTCATTTGCTCTGGCATCCTGCCCTGTCACTTGAGACCGGGCACGAGTTGCTGGACGTGATCAACGACTGCCTGAGTGGGCGGGTGGTGCTGCACGCGCTCTGCCTTGAGGGCGCAGTGCTGCGCGGCCCGCTTGGCAGCGGCCGCTTTCACATGCTGGCCGGCACCGACACATCCATGATGGAATGGGTGCAACGTTTGAGCGCCATTGCACAACAAGTGGTGGCGGTGGGCAGCTGCGCCGCCTATGGTGGCATCACCGCTGCCGGCGACAACCCCACCGACGCCTGTGGCCTCCAATTTGAAAGTGAACAAAAAGGCGGTTTGCTGGGGCGTGACTGGCGCAGCCAGACCGGTTTGCCGGTGGTCAACATCGCCGGTTGCCCGACGCACCCCGGCTGGGTGATTGAAACCCTGTCGGCACTGGCCAGCCCAGCTCCGATGCCACCGGCCCAGCTCGACGCCCTGGGCCGCCCACGAGCCTACAGCGACCAGTTGGTGCACCACGGCTGCACCCGCAATGAGTATTACGAATACAAGGCCAGCGCGGCGTCGGCGAGTGATCTGGGCTGCCTGATGGAGCACAAGGGCTGCAAGGGTACACAGGCGCATGCCGACTGCAACATCCGGCTCTGGAATGGCGAAGGCTCATGTGTGCGCGCAGGTTATGCTTGCATCAGTTGCACCGAGCCCGGTTTTGAAGAACCCGGCCACCCGTTTGACGTGACACCCAAGCTGGCCGGCATCCCGATCGGCCTGCCCATCGACATGCACAAGGCCTGGTTTGTCGCGCTGGCTGCGTTGTCAAAATCTGCCACCCCGGCACGGGTCAAACAAAACGCGTCCTCCGATCACATTGTGGTGGCCCCCATGATCAAGAAAACCCGTCTCAAATGACACGCCTGCTGGTTGGCCCTTTTAACCGCGTCGAAGGTGACCTGGAGGTGCAGCTTGAGGTGTCCGGCGGCCATGTGCAGAGCGCGCGCGTCAGTGCCCCGATGTACCGCGGTTTCGAGCAAATCCTGCAAGGCAAACACCCGATGGATGCCATGGTGGTCGTGCCGCGCATTTGCGGCATCTGCTCCGTCACGCAGTCGGTGGCGGCGGCGCGCGCACTGGCCGCTGCCTGTGGTGTGCAGGCACCGCCCAATGGCGTGTGGCTGACACACCTGATGCTGGCGTGCGAAAACGCGGCCGACCACCTGACCCATTTCTACCTGTTTTTCATGCCCGACTTCACCCGTGCGGTATACGCCAGCCGGTCCTGGCATGCACCAGCGGTGCAGCGTTTTTCCACCCTGTCGGGCGAACACAGCCGCGAGGCTCTGGCAGTGCGTCAGCGCTGGATGCACATCATGGGCACGCTGGGCGGCAAATGGCCGCACACGCAGGCGATCGTGCCGGGCGGCTCAAGCAAAAATATCAGCGCCGGTGAACGCTTTCGCCTGGGCGCAAGGGTGGCCGAAATGCGTGGCTTTCTTGAACGTGTGTTGTTTGCGGCCTCACTCGAAGAGGTGCTGGCACTGGCAACTGAGGCCGAGCTACTGGCGTGGTGGGCACAGAACCCGCAACACGGTGACATGCGTCTGTTTCTGTCCATTGCAGACGACCTGGGCTTGCAGGCGCTGGGGCGCGGGCCCGACCTGACCATGAGCTACGGAGCCTTTGCCGACCCCGATGGCAACCACGCCATGGTGCCCGGCGTGTGGAATGGCAGCCAGCTGCAACCCGTGGATGTGGCGGGTATTGCTGAAGATGCGCGCCATGCGTGGCTGACCGATGACGGCGAGCCACTGGCGCCTGCACATGGTGTGACCCGGCCCGACATCGACAAGCCCGATGCCTATACCTGGAACAAGGCCCCGCGCCTGAACGGCCAGGTGATTGAGACCGGCGCCATGGCGCGCGAACTGGCCGATGGCCAGCCCTTGATTCGTGCGCTCTGGCAGAGCGGGCGCGGCAATGTCATGACCAGGGTGCTGGCGCGCGCCATGGAACTCGCCCGTCTGGTGCAACTGGCCGAAACCTGTTTGCGTGCGTTGGTGCCTGACGCTGCCTGCTGCGTCGAAGCACCGCTGCCCGAACATGCCGACGCCTACGGCCTGTGTGAGGCCGCGCGCGGCAGTCTGGGCCACTGGTTGTCGATCCGCGACGGCCGCCTTGCCAACTACCAGATCATCGCCCCCACCAGCTGGAATTTCTCGCCGCGTGACCGCTCGGGTGTGCCCGGTGCGCTGGAAGCCGCCTTGGTTGGCGCGCCGGTCTCTGATGGGGACAAAACGCCAGTCTCTGTACAACACATCGTGCGTTCATTTGATCCGTGCATGGTCTGCACGGTGCATTGAGCCGCCACCACCGATGCAACAAGTCCCGTTAAAACTGCCTGAATCAGACCCGGCGCGGGAAAGCCTGGGCGAGGATGCCTGGCTAGATGTGATCCAGAAAATGGACGAGGTGTATGCCCGCCTGCTCACCGATGAAGTGGCGCTGGAGCAAAAAAATGCCCAGCTGGAGGCCTCGCAACAACTGGTGTTCAGCTTGCTGTCGTCCATGTCGGATGTGTTGGTGGCCACCGATGCCCAGGGCCTGATCGAGCAGACCAACCCTGCCCTGTGCGAGCTGGTAGGCTGCAGCGACGAAGCATTGATGGCCAGGCCCATGCACCAGTTGCTGGACGACCGGGAAGGCGCCAGCATGCTGATGGGCATGATGCAGCGCACCCATCGGTTGCGCCGCGGCGAAACCGTAGAACTGATGCTGCGTGACCACACTGGTCAGGCCGTGCCGGTGGACTTTACCGTGACCCCGCGCCTGGATGGCCGCCGGCATTGTGTGGGTTATGTGTTTGTGGGTCGGCCCACTGCGGAGATCAAGCGCGCTTACCAACAGCTGCACGAGGCCCATGAGGCGCTCAAACGCACCCAGCAACAGCTTTTGCATGCTGAAAAAATGTCATCGCTGGGGCGCCTGGTGGCTGGCGTTGCCCATGAGCTCAACAACCCCATCAGCTTTGTACTGGGCAACGTCTACTCATTGCAGCGCTACACCGAGCGGCTGCGCACCTATTTGCAGCAAGTGCATCAGTTGCCCCTGCCACAAACCACCATGGACCTGCGCCGCACCCTGCGCATAGACCGGGCGCTGGACGACCTGCCTTCGCTGATGGAGGGCATGCAGGAGGGTGCCCAGCGCACCGCCGACATCGTGAACGGACTCAAACGATTTTCAGCGATGGACCGCGAAGACATTGGCCGGGTTGACCTGAGTGCCGTGGTGGAGCGCGCCATCCGCTGGGTCAAGATTGGCACCGCGCCCGACTTTCACATCGAATGGCACCACCAGAGTGAGTGTTTTGTGAACGGGCACGCGGGGCAATTGTTACAGGTGATGATGAACCTGATTCAAAACGCGTTTGATGCTGCCGCCAGCGTCAACGCCCAGTTGCCCGAACTGCGCATCTCCCTTTCACAGCGTCAGGGCCAGGCGCAACTGCATTTTGACGACAACGGCCCGGGCATTGCGCAGGTGCACATGCAACACCTTTTCGAGCCGTTCTTCACCACCAAAACTGTGGGTAAGGGCACAGGGCTGGGCTTGTCCATCAGCTACGGCATTGTTCAGCAGCACCACGGCACACTCGCCGCCGAAAACCTGAGCCAGGGCGGCGCCAGGTTCACACTGACGCTACCACTGGCCGCCTGAGGCAGTTTGCCCCTAACCCAACAACAAATCCGCGCTCACGTAGGCGTAACCCAGGTCTCTGGCCACCGCTTCATAAGTGACCTGGCCCTGCGCCACGTTCAGGCCATTTTTCAGATGGGCATTGTCTTTGAGCGCCTGCTTCCACCCCTTGTCCGCCAGCGCCACGGCATGACCAATGGTGGCGTTGTTCAGTGCAAAGGTGCTGGTGCGCGCCACCGCACCCGGCATGTTGGCCACGCAGTAATGCACCACGCCGTCCACCACAAAGGTCGGCTCGGCGTGGGTGGTGGCGTGGGAGGTCTCAAAGCAGCCACCCTGGTCAATCGCCACGTCCACCACCACGGCGCCTTTTTTCATGCGCGAGATCATGCCGCGCGTGACCAACTTGGGTGCTGCCGCACCTGGAATCAGCACACCACCCACCACCAGCTCGGCGTCCAGCACTGCGTCTTCGACGCTTTGGGCGGTGGAGTAAACAGTATGAATTCGGTTGCCAAAAATCAGGTCGAGCTGGCGCAGGCGGTCCATGTTCTTGTCCAGTACCGTCACCTTGGCGCCCATGCCGACGGCCATTTGCATGGCGTGGGTGCCGACGACGCCGGCGCCCAGAATCACCACATGCGCCGCTGGCACACCGGGCACGCCACCCAGCAAAACTCCCATGCCACCCTTGGACTTTTCAAGGTGCGCGGCACCGGCCTGCACCGCCATGCGGCCAGCCACTTCGCTCATCGGCGCCAGCAGGGGCAGGCCGCCGCCCGGGCCGGTGATGGTTTCGTAGGCAATGCAGATTGCACCCGATTCCACTAATGCCCTGGTCTGCTCCGGGTCAGGTGCCAGGTGCAGGTAGGTGTACAGGATTTGCCCGGGGCGCAACATGGCGCATTCCTGGGGCTGTGGTTCTTTCACCTTGACGATCATTTCGGCCTGGGCAAAAACCTGAGCCGGGTCTGCCACCAGGGTAGCACCTGCGGCCAAATACTGTTCGTCAGTCATGCCAATACCGGCACCGGCACCGTTTTGCACCAGCACCTTGTGGCCATGCTGGGTGAGCTCCCGCACACTGGCAGGTGTCAGGCCAACGCGGTATTCGTGGTTCTTGATTTCCTTGGGTAATCCAATCAGCATGATTTGTCTCCGGGTAGTTGTTGTCAAACCAGGGCAGTTTCCCGAAAGCAGCATGGCATGGCTACAAACATCAGATTTTTCAGCGTTTCATTCTTGCGGCTAATGACCCGAAAAAAAACACGCCTCGCACGCCGCCCGCACTCGGCTCTAAATAGTAAAAACCTATCATTTTTATTACATCAATCAAATGTACGGATCGATGATTTTTTCTGCGATTCAAACTGATCTGCACGCAAGGTCATGTCAACACCCCAAATGTTCGCCATGCCCCGCCAATTCCCTGGTCTGCACACGTGACCGGCCCGATGTTCAACACCCTGCACAACATGTTCATGCTGCAGTACACCGAGCTGTGGAACGCGGTTGACCCAGTGGCCGAGCGAATTCGTGCACTGGGACATCCGGCACCTGGCTCCTATGCGCAGTTTGGCACGCTGGCGTCGGTGCCGGATGCGCCCGCCACGCCGCTCAAGGCCTTGGAGATGGTGCACATCCTGGTCGAAGGGCATGAGGCCGTGGCACGCACCGCGCGCAAGCTTTTTCCTCTGGCCAACCAGGCCGATGACCAGCCCACCGCCGACCTGCTGACCCAGCGCCTGACGGTGCATGAGCAAACCGCCTGGATGCTGCGCTCGTTGCTGGAGGAATAAGGTCGACTTACCTGCTTCTCGGAAAGCTGAACACCGTTCCTTTGACACACGGGTTGACTGCCAGCTACCGGTTCACAATCGGGGCAACATGGCCGGCTGCCGTGTGCCAATCAGGGACATTGATGAACAAGAAAAACCTCTCCGAGAGCGACATCTGTGACAAATTCGTGCGCCCCGCCATGGTCAATGCCGGTTGGCACGCGCTGGATCAGATTTACGCCCAATACCCACTGCGCGCCGGCCGTGTGGTGGTGCGCGGCAAAACCGCCAGGCGTGACCAAAGCACCGTGTTGCGCGCCGACTTCGCGCTGTTTTTCAAGGCCAACATCCCGCTGGCAACCGTTGAGGTCAAAGACAATCTTCACGCCTTGGGTGCTGGCATGGCGCAGGCCATCCATTACGCCGAATTGCTTGACGTGCCCTTCAGTTTTGCCAGCAATGGTGACGGATTTGTGTTCCGCGACGCCACGCTGAGCACAGGCGTGCTGGAACAAACCATCGGTCTGGATGACTTCCCCAGCCCGCAAGAACTGTGGCGCCGTTACTGCGCCTGGAAGGGCTGGACGCCTGCGGTGCAGGGCGTGGCTGAAGTGGCCTATGCGCCCACCAGAACCCCGCGCTACTACCAGCTCAATGCCATCAACCGCACGGTCGAAGCCATTGCCACCGGGCAAAACCGCGTGCTGCTGGTCATGGCCACCGGCACCGGCAAGACCTACACCGCGTTCCAGATCATTCACCGGCTCTGGAAGTCAGACTGGCGCGCGGGCAAAGCCAACGGCCAAAAACGCATCTTGTTTCTGGCCGACCGCAACATCCTGATCGACCAGACCATGGTGAATGACTTTCGGCCTTTCAAGGGCGCCATGGCCAAACTCAGCCCCAATGCCAAGGGCATTGAGTGGGTCGATGCACAAGGCAAGGTCACGGTGGAAGACATCGACTTGGCGGTGAACAAGACCACCAAAGAGGTCAACAAGTCGTATGAAATTTACCTCTCGCTTTACCAAGCTGTCAGCGGCACTGATGATGAGCGCAACATCTACAAACAGTTCAGCCCCGACTTTTTTGACCTGATTGTGGTGGACGAATGCCACCGTGGCAGCGCCGACGAGGACTCGGCCTGGCGCGAAATCCTGACCTACTTCAGCAGCGCCACGCAGGTCGGCCTGACCGCCACACCCAAGGAAACCAAGGACATCTCCAACAGCGACTACTTTGGTGAACCGCTCTACACCTACAGCTTGAAGCAAGGCATTGAAGACGGCTACCTGGCCCCTTACAAAGTCATTCGCGTCGACCTGGACAAGGACACGTTTGGCTGGCGGCCCACGGATGGCATGACCGACAAACATGGCCAACTGATCGCCGACCGCATCTACACCGGTGCGGACATGAACCGCAAGTTGGTACTTGAAAAACGCGACGAGCTGGTGGCTGCCAAAATCACCGAATACCTCAAGGCCACCGACCGCTACGCCAAAACCATCGTGTTTTGCGAAGACATCGACCACGCCGCCCGCATGCGCCAGGCACTTGCCAACGCCAATGCCGACATTTGCCAGACCCA
>CAISLL010000146.1 GCA_903886165.1 uncultured beta proteobacterium
CCGCCAGCAGGCCACCTTGGCCGAGTTTGGTGACCAGGTGCGCTGGGTGGACGCGCTGCCGGACGACATGCGCGGCGTGGTGCTGGGCAATGAGGTGCTGGACGCCATGCCGGTGAAACTGCTGGCCCGTGTGGGTGGCCTCTGGCATGAGCGAGGTGTGGCGCTGGGCAAGTCTGATCCTGATGGCACCCCGACGTTTGTCTGGCAAGACCGCGCCACCGAGCTGTGCCCACCGTTTGAGGTGCCGGGCCCGCACGACTACCTGACCGAGATCCACCCGCAGTGCGAATCTTTTGTGCGAACGCTTGCCGCCAAGCTCTCGGCGGGGGCGGTGTTTTTAATTGACTATGGTTTTCCCGAGGCTGAGTATTACCACCCGCAGCGTCACATGGGCACGGTCATGTGCCATCAGGCGCACCAGGTGGACGATGACCCGCTGGTCCGCGTCGGGCAAAAAGACATCACCGCGCACGTCAATTTCACCGGGGTGGCACTGGCCGGCATCGAGGCCGGGTTGGGTGTGCTGGGCTACTGCAACCAGGGCCGCTTCCTGATGAATTGCGGCCTGCTCACGCAGATGGAAGCCGCCGACTTGCCAACGCGGGTGATGGCGCAAAAGCTGATCATGGAGCACGAGATGGGCGAGCTGTTCAAGGTGATCGGTTTCCACAAGGGCGAGCCCTGGCAAGCGCTGGGTTTTGAGCTCGGTGACAAGACCCACACGCTTTAGGCAAGGCCGCACACCATGTTCCGCTGGCTCATCGTTGTGTTTTTGGTGTTGGTATTGGTCAACAGCTTCACACCCTGGCTGCAAAAATTGGGATTTGGCAGGCTGCCCGGGGACTTTCGCTTCAAAATTTTTGGCCGTGAGTTTTTCATTCCACTGACGACTACCATTATTTTGAGCATGGTGGCAGCGGTGATTGCCAGATTCATTTGACTTGCACGCTTGAATTTGGGGCATCTGCTGCCACCTGCGGGGTTGAAAGGATTTGCCATGACCGATTCCCTGCACATTGTTTGCCCGCATTGCCACACCACCAACCGCATCAACCGCGCCAATTTGAGCAGCGCGCCCAACTGCGGCAGTTGCCACCAACCGCTGTTTGATGCGCACCCGGTGCTGCTCAATGAAGCCAATTTTGACCGCCACATCAGCCGCAACCAGATCGCCGTGCTGGTCGATTTCTGGGCGCCCTGGTGCGGCCCGTGCCGTCAGATGGCGCCGGCATTTGAGCAGGCGGCAGCGCAGCTTGAGCCGCTGGTGCGCCTGGCCAAGGTGGATACCGAGGCCGAGCAGAACCTGGGTGCGCGTTTCCAAATTCGTAGCATTCCCACATTGACCCTGTTTGTCGGTGGGCGGGAGGTGGCGCGCCAGGCGGGCGCCATGGGCCTGGCTGATATCGTGCGCTGGACCAAGCAACACTTGTCGAGTTGACTGGGGGTTGCCTGGGGGCGTGCAGGTGAGCGCGTTGTAATCCGCCGGTAACTTGTGCGCGCATCTGGGGGTAGCATGTTGGCAACTTAAACCGTCCAGAGCCCTCATGAACACCGCACCCCAAACGATTGAGCCCATTGTGCGCACGCTGCGCCCGTGGGGCTGGTTTGAGACAATGTCCGAGGCACCGGGCCACAAAATCAAGCGCATTGGGGTGTTGCCGGGCCAGCGCATCAGCCTGCAAACACACAGCCAGCGCGCCGAGCACTGGGTGGTGGTGCGGGGCACAGCGCGTGTCATACTCGATGACCAGACATTTGACCTGGCAGCCGGGCAGCACTGCGACATCGCATCGGGCCAGCTGCACCGGCTTACCAACCTCACCACGCAGCCAGTGGAAATTATTGAAGTACAGTTTGGTGCTTACCTGGGCGAAGACGACATCACGCGCCTGGGTGACGACTACGGCCGCACCTGATGCAGCTGCGTCGCTGGTCCCATTGCCGGATTTGAATTCGCCCTCTTCATGAATTGACCTTGCCATGACCCAAGACCTGTTAATGACAAATTTTTGCTTGCCCGCAGGCAGCGCACCCGTGGCCTGTGTGGACATTGGCGGCACCAAGGTGGCGGTCAACATCGTGGATGAGCGCGGCGCGCATGGCAAGGTGGTGGAGCCCACGGCCACGACGGGTGCCAACGATGCCCTGGCCCAACAAATCATTCGCATGGTCGGGCAAAGCTGCCTGACGGCGGGTATTCCGGTGGCGTCTGTGGCCCGGGTGGGGGTGTCGTCCTGTGGGCCGTTTGTACTCCATCAGGGGCTGGTCGAGCTGGCTGCGCCCAATATTTGCGGTGGCCTGGCAGGCAGGGCGCGCGGCTTGCCCAACGACTGGCAAACCGCTTTGCTGGAAGCACCGCTGCGTGCTGCCTTTGCCAATGTGCGGGTGGAAAACGATGGCATTGGTGCGCTCGAAGCCGAACGCCGCTGGGGCGCGCTGCAGATTGAAGGCGCACCGATGGCCAGCTGTGCCTATGTGACCTGGAGCACCGGCATCGGCACCGGCCTGTGTGTTGACGGGCATGTGTTGCGCGGCAAAAACGGCAACGCCGGCCACGCCGGCCACCTGTTTGTCAACAACAATGCCGATGCCCTGTGCGGCTGTGGCAATGTGGGCGACGTCGAAGGCCTGATCGCCGGCAACGCCATTGCCCGACGCTTTGCGTCTGAAGGGTATGCCAATTCAACTGCACTATTTGTAGCGGCTTATGCAAGTGATGCAAGGGCTATCGCCATCATTGATGGTTTATGTGAGGTGATGGGCCGAATGCTTTACAACTTGATCGCCACGCTTGACATTCAACGCATCAGCCTCGGCGGCAGTGTCTATTGGCACCACCGTGACTACCTTCTGCCGCGTTTGCAGGCCTATGTGAAAGGCAAACTGCCACCCCTGACCGATGGTTGTGAACTGGTCAGTGCCGGCTTGGGAGAGCGCGTGGGAGATTTTGGGGCGCTGGCGCTGGTAGTGCAGTCAGAATAATCCCTGGCGGCTGATGGCCATCTCAAGAAAAAGATCAACCCTAGGGTAAACCCCGTTGTGGTGCGTCAAAAATTAATTAACAATTAATTAATTCGTGTGACACGGTGTCTGCACGAAACAACCCGCGCCCCGGTGCCCTGTGTGGATTAGCCGGCG
>CAISLL010000147.1 GCA_903886165.1 uncultured beta proteobacterium
CCGAGCCGGTAGCCACCCGCCGCATAACCGACGCAGGCCACAAACAACAGGCTGGGCACAATCACCTCGGTTTCCTTGGGGTTGGGGATGCCGTCGGCATCGTCTTCCATCGGGCAGCCGGGGTCCCAGGCATGAACACGCATGGTCTTGTGAACTTTGTCCACCACCGGCAGTCCAATTTTTCTGAGCTGTGGTTGCTCGATCAGTTCGCCGTCTTCCTTCCACCGGTGCAAGGCGGGCAAGGGGTCAAACTCACCCTTGATCGGCCAATAGGCACCAATCACCGCGTCAGGACGGCCCACCAGCCAGATGCGCATGACTTGCTGCAAGGCAGCAATGCGTTTCGAACGGTCAGGCAATTGCAGACGCTGCTGAATCAGTTGTTGGCGCAATGCTTTTTTTTCAAGCGCCCTTTTTTCTTCAGAGGTATTCATAATCTCCACATGCAGTTAAGAACCATTTTGACATCGATTGCCATCGGCGCCACACTGGGCAGCGCACATGGCACAGCCCTGGCCGCGACCAGCCCCCCCAGTGCAGCTGACAATGTGCTGCTGGAAATGAACCAGGCGTTCAAGAACAGCCACACCAGGCGCCTGACCGAGTTGTTGCCCAAGGCCCGTGGCCACTTGCTGGAGCCGTGGGCAGCCTACTGGGAGCTGCGCGCCCGCCTTGACACCGCCGGGGTGAATGAGATCACCACCTTTTTGCGGCGCTACCAGGGCACTTACCAGGAAGACCGCCTGCGCAACGACTGGTTGCTGTTGCTCGGCCAGAATCGAGACTGGAGCCGCTTCGTCCTGGAAGCCTCTTCCTACCGCATGAAAGATGATCCGGAAGTGCGTTGCTACACGCTGGCCATGGAGCAGATTCTGGCCAGAGTGGACATGTCCGATGAGGTCAAGGAGCAGTGGTACCGGCAAAAGACATTCGGCGACGGCTGCAACCTGGCCGCCCAGGCGCACTTTGACAGTCAAAAGCTGACCCCGGCAGACATCTGGCGCAAGGCGCGCCTGGCGCTGGAAGCGCGCCAACTCAAGGCAACCCGCCAGGCGGTTGACATGGTGGCACCCCACCTGGGCACCAGCCTGGCTGACTTGCTGAACAAACCAGCGCTCTTTTTGACCAAGACCACGCCCACCAGTCTGCGCGACAGCCAGGAACTGGCTGTTCTGGCCCTGATCCGGCTCGCAGAAACCGACGTGGACAGCGCTGCCGGGTTGCTTCAGGAACGCTGGGCAAAGTCCCTCGACGCGCAACAACGGGCCTGGGCCTGGGGCGCCATTGGCAAGCAGGCCGCACAAAAGCTCGCGCCCAACGCACTGACGCTGTTTGACAACGCCAGCGCTGCCGACATGAGTGACGAGCACTTGGCCTGGCGTGCCCGCGCCGCGCTGCGCACCGGCCAATGGGCACAGGTGCGAACCGCCCTTGAGGCCATGAGCGAAGACTCAAGGAACCTGCCGGTCTGGGTCTACTGGCGTGCCCGCGCACTTAAGTCGCTGGCCAAGACCGAGGCGGAGCAAATGCAGGCCGTGCAACTGCTGGAAGGCATTGCCGGTGTGCGCGGTTTTTACGAGATGCTGGCACAAGAGGAACTAGGGCGGCCGATCACCCCGCCGCCTGAGCCAGAGGCCCTCAGCGTCGCTGAAATAAATGCCGCCCGCAACAACCCTGGTTTGCAGCGTGCGCTCGCAGCAATTGCGCTGGGGCTGCGCGCTGAGGGGGTACGCGAATGGAACTACACCACCAACCTGCATCAAAACGGTGGCATGACCGACCGCGAACTGCTGGCCGCCGCCAACCTGGCCTGCCAGCATGAGGTGTGGGACCGCTGCATCAACACCAGCGAGCGCACCAAGGAGGTGATCGACCTGACGCAACGTTTTCCGATGCCGCACAAACAGGCCGTGCTGGCGCGCACCCAAAACATTGGCCTGGACCCGGCCTATGTGTATGGCCTGATCCGCCAGGAGAGCCGGTTCATCATTGACGCCCGCTCCGGCGTGGGTGCTGCTGGCCTGATGCAGGTGATGCCTGCCACGGCCAGCTGGACCGCCAAAAAAATCGGCCTGTCAGGCTTCAAGGCGCACCAGATCACCGAGCGCGACACCAACATTGCCATCGGCACCGGCTACCTGAAGCTGGTGCTCGACGATTTTGCCGGCTCCATGCCGATGGCGGCAGCAGCCTACAACGCAGGCCCGGGGCGGCCACGCGCCTGGCGCGGCCTGGCAGGAGCACCGGTGATGGAAGCGGCGGCCTGGGCCGAAAATATCCCGTTCAGTGAAACCCGAGACTACGTCAAGAAGGTGCTGGCCAACACCACCATCTACGCCGCCATGATCAGTGGCAAAACCCAATCCCTCAAGGCCCGGCTCGGCCAGATTGGCCCGCGCGACAGCGCGCTGGCTGAGAACCGCGACCTGCCCTGACACCCAAGGCCACGTCCTGCCACCCTCACATCCTGAAGATCCTGCAATGAAACTCTACATTGGCAACAAAAACTACTCCTCATGGTCGATGCGGCCGTGGGTCCTGCTGACACAAGCCGGCATTCCTTTTGACGAGGTGATGGTGCGCTTTGATTCGTTCACACCCGACTCAGAGTTCAAGGCCACGCTGCGCCCGCTCTCGCCCACCGGCAAGGTGCCGCTGCTGGTGGACGGCGACCTGACAGTGTGGGACACGCTGGCCATTGCCGAATACCTGGCCGAGCAGTTTCCTGAAAAACACCTGTGGCCCACGGACAAATCCGCAAGAGCCCGCGCGCGCAGTCTGTGCGCCGAAATGCACAGCGGTTTTGGCGCGCTGCGCGGCGCCTGCCCGATGAACATCGAGGCCAGTCTGCCAGAAGTCGGCGCCCTCATCTGGCGCGACAACGCGGGTATCCGAACGGATGTGGCGCGGCTGGTGGCGATGTGGCAGCAATGCCTGCAAGCCAGCGGCGGCACGCTGCTGTTTGGCAATTTTTCAGTGCCGGATGCCTACTTTGCGCCCGTGTGCATGCGACTGGTCACCTATGCGCTGCCCTTGCCAGAAGACATTGCGGCGTATGTTCAACGCGTGTGTGCGCTGCCGGGTGTCAAGGCCTGGACCGACGCTGCGCGGGCCGAGCACGACTTTCTGGACTTTGAAGAGCCGTACCGCCTGCATGCCTGAAATGCAGATCTACCTGGTGGGCGGTGCCGTGCGTGACGCCTTGCTGGGCTTGCCCATCAAAGACCGCGACTGGGTGGTGGTGGGCGCCAGCCCTGATGAGATGACCGCACTGGGTTTTGTGCCAGTGGGCAAGGACTTCCCGGTGTTTTTGCACCCACACACCCATGACGAATTTGCGTTGGCGCGCACTGAGCGCAAAACCGCCCCTGGTTACCGCGGTTTTGCCATCCATGCAGCCCCTGATGTGACGCTTGAAGAAGACCTGGCCCGTCGTGACATAACTATCAACTCAATAGCTACCAGCGCTTCATATACAAGGGATAGAGGCAAAATAGACGTAAATATTGCCATTCCACCCGAGGAATGGCACCGTGCAGGCGCACTGATTGACCCGTTTGGTGGCCTGCAAGACCTGGCTGCCAAAGTGTTCCGCCATGTCAGTCCGGCGTTTCGCGAAGACCCGGTGCGCATCCTGCGCGTGGCGCGCCTGGCCGCGCGCTTTGCCGACTTCACGGTGGCCCCTGACACACTGGCGCTGATGCGCGAGATGGTGGACAGCGGTGAAGTGGACCACCTGGTGCCGGAACGTGTCTGGCAGGAGTTATCCACCGGGCTGATGGAGCCCCAACCCTCGCGCATGTTCGCGGTGCTGCGCAACTGCGGTGCCCTGCGCCGGCTGGTGCCCGAAGTCGACCGCCTATGGGGAGTGGCACAGCGCGCCGATTACCACCCCGAAATCGACACCGGTGTTCACCTGATGATGGTGCTCGACATGTGCGCCCGCCTGCAAACGCCGCTCCCGGTGCGTTTTGCCTGCCTGTGCCATGACCTCGGCAAGGGCACCACACCTGCCGGCATCCTGCCGCGCCACCTCGGTCACGAAGGGCGTAGCGCCCAGCTCTTGCGGCCGCTGTGTGAACGCCTGCGCGTGCCCAACGATTGCCGCGAACTCGCCGACGTGATGGCGCGCGAGCACGGCAACATCCACCGCTCGTCCAGCCTGGACGCTGCCGCCCTCATGCGCCTGCTGGAACGCTGCGACGCCCTGCGCAAGCCCGCGCGCTTTGCCGATATTCTGCTGGCCTGCGAATGCGACGCCCGTGGTCGGCTCGGTTTTCATGATGCTAGCTACCCGCAGCGCCCGCGTTTGCTTCACGTGCTCGCAGCCGCGCAAAGTGTTGCTACCAATGAGATAGCGGCCAAGGCAATCGCTGCGGGTGTTACTGGTCAAGAAGTAGGTGAATTGATCCAGCGGGCGCGGGTTGCCGCGGTGCAAACCACGCTGCAGGCCACAGAGATGACCTGACCTCGGGTATGCTTTAGCCATGTCCAGCCTGCTCATCATTGAAGACGACGAATTGCTGCGCGACGGCCTGTGTGCCCAGCTTGCCAAGGCAGGCCACGGCGTCACACCAGCCCCCAGCGGCGAGTCCGCGCAAGCGCTGCTGGAGGCGCAGCGCTTTGATGGCGTGGTGCTTGATCTGGGCTTGCCAAAAATGAGTGGCATGGACGTGTTGCGCTGGGTGCGCAAACGCCTGCCGGCCCTGCCGGTGCTGATTCTCACCGCGCGTGACGGCATGGACGACCGGGTGCAGGGTCTCAATGCCGGGGCTGACGACTACCTCACCAAACCCTTTGACATGGCCGAGTTACAGGCCCGCCTGGGTTCGCTACTGCGCCGTGCCCGCCTGCCCGCGTTTGGTGGCTCACTGGAAGTGGCCAACAGCCACACGGCACGCGGCCTGCGGGTGGACGCCCAATTGCCACAAGCCTGGCTGGGCGACGAAGAACTGGAACTCACCCAGCGTGAATGGGCGCTGCTCTCGCTCCTGGTAACCCAGGCCGGGCGCGTGGTCAGCCGCGAGGACGTGCTGGAGGCATGGCAAAGCGACCCGGTGGACGCCGGGGGTGTAGCCTCCAATGCGCTGGAGGTCTACATTCACCGCCTGCGCCGCAAGCTGGCCGACTCCGGCCTCAACATCCGCAATGTGCGTGGCCTGGGCTACATGCTGGAAACCCAAAGCGCATGAGCGCGGACTCGCTGGCCAGCCAAGCGCTGACCCGCCAGCACCCTGACCCCTCCCATCCAAGCAGCGGCACGCACCAAGCCGCCGCGCGTGGTGTCTCGCTCAAGCGCCAGTTGCTGTTATGGCTGCTGCTGCCGCAACTGGTGCTGTTTTTGGTGGGTGGTGCACTGGCCTACCGGATTGCCCTGAACTACGCCGAAAAGGCCATTGACCAGTCACTCACCCAGTCGGTCCGATCACTGGCACGCCAGGTCAAGCCAATTGGCTCCGGGCTGCTGGTGGACTTTCCGCGCGCCGCCCAGGACATCATCGAGCAAGACCCACAAGACCGGGTGAGCTACATGGTGTCAAGTCCGCCAGGCAGTTTTCTGCTGGGCAATGGCAAACTGCCGGGCCCGGCGTCGGGCCCGCCGGTCAGCACCGGGGAGACCCTGCTGTACAACGCCGAAATTGACCACAAACCGATGCGCGTGGCGCTGCTGGAGGTGGACTACGGCGACAGCACCTCGCCGCAACGCCTGCGCGTGCAGGTGGCGAAAAGCCTGGCGGTGCAGCAACGCCTGACCACCGAGCTGATCGCCGACATGCTGCTGCCGCTGCTGCTGCTGGCGGCTGCCTTGAGCATGCTGGTGTATGGCGGCATTTCGCGCGGGCTGCAACCCCTGACCCGGCTGCAGGCGCAGTTGGGTGACCGGCGCAAACAGGTGCTGTCGGACCTGTCACCGATTGAACTTACCCAGGCCCCCCAGGAAGTGCACGCGCTGGCCGCTGCGCTGAACCAGTTGCTGGGTGCCGTGCGGCGCAGCCTGGGCCAGGAAAAGCGATTTTTGAACGATGCCGCGCACCAGTTGCGCACCCCGCTGGCGGGTCTGATCAGTCAAACCGAACTGGCCCTGGCAGAAAACGACCCGGCCGCCTTGCGCGCGCGCCTCACCAAGGTGCTGTCCGGGGCCCAGCGCAGCGCCCATCTGGTGCACCAGTTGCTGTCTTTGGCGCGCAACGAGGTCGAGATCAAGCTGCAACCGCTGGATGTGGCCGCACTGGCGCGTGACGTGGCCCGCGAATGGACACCACGCGCCCTCAAGGCCGGCGTGGACCTGGGCTTTGAAGGTGCCGACCACCTGAGCGTGGCCGGTGAGGCCCTGCTGCTGCGCGAAGCCCTGAGCAACCTGATAGACAACGCCCTGAGCTATGCCGGCACTGGCAGTGAAGTAACTTTGCGTGCGCAGGCAAAGGGCAGGCAGGTGGTGCTGGAGGTGGCCGACAACGGTCCGGGTCTGTCGCCACAAGACCTGCCGCATGTGTTTGAACGCTTCTGGCGCGCCAGCACCCAGCCTGGGGGTTGTGGCCTGGGGCTGGCCATCGTGGCCGAGATTGCCCAGCGCCACGGGGGCGATGCCAGGGCGCTGGCCACACAACCCCATGGCCTCACTGTGCAGATCTGGTTACCCATGTCAAATCCCGGCTAAACTGAAACGAACCAGCCGGCGCACATGCCCTGGGTGTTTTTTTGATGGAAAAAAATCGCCTGTGCCAACCTGCCCAAACCCGCCTAGCGTGAGCCAGAACTCCCCCGCCCGACCCAGCGAGTCAGGCGTTGCCATGACCGATGCACCGGCAATGGCACAAGTGGCGATGGGGTACATGGACCAGGGCGTGCTGGTGACGGATGCCGCACAGCGTGTGCAGTACTTCAATCGCCGGTTGTGCAGCTTGCTGGACATGCCCGAAGCGCTGCTGGCAGCACACCCCACGCTGCAGGAAGTCACAAGATGGCAAAGCAAACGCGGCGACTTTGGCCCACAGAATTCCGGGCTGGAATCTGCCCTGCGGGATTACATGAATCGAGTGGCCTTGGGTGGGCGTGACACGCCACCTGACAACTACCAGCGCGTCACCCCGAACGGGCTGACGCTCGACGTGCGCTCCGATGTGTTGCCTGACGGCTCCATGGTGCGGACGTTCACCGACATCACTGGGCAGGTGCTGGAGCACGCTGCACGCGTCAAGCTCGGCGAGTTGACCCATAACTTGCAACTTGTCGCAAAAATCGGCGGCTGGGACATTGACGTGGTCAACCGGTGCACGACCTGGACCGAGGGCACGTTTCATATATTCGACGCCACGCCGGCAACTTTTCATCCCACTGAGGATTCCATCCGACAGCTTTTCACACACGCCGCCTGGGAGACAGTGCAGGGGTCCTACCGCCCCGGGCTCGACCCGCCTGATCGCGTCACCCAACACGATTTTGAGCTGGAAATGATCACCCTCACCGGCCGGCGAATTTGGGTGCACTCCATTGGCACCAGCACCTGGGCCAACCACCGGATCACGCACCGCACTGCCATCGTGCAGGACATCACGGCGCGCAAACAGACCGAATGGGCGCTGCGTGACAGCGAGGCACGCTGGAAGCTGGCCATGGAAAGCGTTGGTGATGGCGTGTGGGACATGCAACTGCAGACTGGTGACGAATATTTTTCACCGCAACTGCTGCGCATGTATGGTTACAACGAATCAGTGAGCAAACAGTTTGCGGACAACCTTGACGGCCGCACCCACCCGGATGATGTCCCGCGCATGTTGTTTGACCGCGAGATGCACATGAACGGCCAGACTCCCACCTACAACAACGAGCACCGGGTACGCTGCAAGGACGGTAGCTGGAAGTGGGTACACAGCCGGGGCATGGTGATCCAGCGCGACGCGCAGGGCCTGCCACTGCGCATGATCGGCACCCACACCGACATCACCGAGCGCAAGCAGGCGGAAGCCCAGGTCTGGCAACAGGCACATTTTGATGCCCTCACCGGCCTGCCAAACCGGCGCATGATGCAGGAGCGACTGGCGCAGGAACTTAAAAAATGCCGCCGTGACGGCTTGCAACTGGCGCTGCTTTTCATTGATCTGGACCACTTCAAGGAAGTTAATGACACGCTGGGCCATGACCGCGGCGACCTGCTGCTGACCGAGGCCGCGCGGCGCATTCAGCACTGCCTGCGCGAGGTCGACACCGTGGCCCGCATGGGCGGTGATGAGTTCACCGTGATCGTCACCGGACTCACGGACCCTTTGCAATTGCAAAAAATCTTGCCCAAGCTGCTGCAAACCCTGAGCGCCTCGTTCCAATTGGGTCTGGATCAGGTGTTTGTGTCTGCCAGCATCGGGGTCACCGTGTACCCTGACGATGGCCAGGAGATCGAGGATTTGCTGAAAAACGCCGATCAGGCGCTCTACGTGGCCAAGGGTGCCGGGCGCAACCGCTTCAGCTTCTTCACGGCAGCCCTGCAAGAGGCCACCCGCCTGCGCGCCCAGCTCACCCATGACCTGCGTGCCGCCCTGGTGCACCAGGAATTCCGGGTGGTGTACCAGCCGATTGTGGATCTGGCCACCGGCGCCATCCACAAGGCCGAGGCACTGGTGCGATGGCTGCACCCCACGCGCGGCCTGATCAGCCCGGCCGAATTCATTCCCCTGGCCGAGAGCAGCGGCCTGATTGTGGAAATCGGCGAATGGGTGTTTGCCCAGGCAGCTGCCCAGGTGCAGGCCTGGCGTGCCACGCTGCACCCCCGGTTTCAGATCAGCATCAACAAGTCACCGGTGCAGTTTGAAAACCCCAACCCGGCGCACAGCCCATGGATTGAGCAACTCCGCGCGCTGGGTCTGAACGGCGACAGCATCGTGGTGGAAATCACCGAAGGGTTGCTCCTGTCAACCAGCGACGGCGTGGTTGAGCAACTGTTGCACATGAGTGATGTCGGCATCAACGTGTCGCTGGATGATTTTGGCACCGGCTACTCGTCGCTGTCCTACCTGCAAAAATTCGACATCGATTTCATCAAGATCGACCAATCGTTCGTGCGCCATTTGGTGGAGGGGTCGACCGACATGGCGCTGTGCCAGGCCATCGTGGTCATGGCCCACGCGCTGGGCATGAGGGTGATTGCCGAGGGCGTGGAAACCGCGCAGCAGCGCGATTTGCTGCTGGCCGCAGGGTGTGACTTTGGCCAGGGCTATTTATTTTCCAGGCCGGTGCCGGCCGCAGAATTCGAGCAGCTGTTGGTGAAAGTAGCCAAAGATTAAGCCAGCCGCTGCCCACTTTGTGCGTCAAACCAGTTGTTGTGGTTGCTGCTCACAGTCATGCCCACTGTGTCTCCCACCTTCACGACCGTGCTCGGTGGCGTGCGCACGGTGATCATGCCAACGCCGGTTTTCACCACCACATAGGTGTCGGCCCCAGTCGGTTCGACCAGCGTGACCTGGCCGCGCCAGGCCGCGTCATCACTGAAGTGAATGTGCTCAGGACGCTGGCCCAGTGTCACTTTGCCCTGCACCGGGCTGGGCAGGCTCAAAACCCCACCTTCAAAGACAAATTGGCTTGTAGCCCCCGTACCACTTGCACTACCCGCTATGAAATTCATTGTTGGTGAACCAATGAACCCAGCCACATAGGTGTTGGCCGGGCGGCGGTAGATGTCATCCGGAGTGCCAATTTGCTGCAGGATACCGTCTTTCATCACCGCAATGCGGCTGCCCAGTGTCATGGCCTCAATCTGGTCGTGGGTGACGTAGACACTGGTGATACCCGACACCTGGTGCAGGCGCTTGATCTCGGCACGCATTTCCACGCGCAACTTGGCGTCGAGGTTACTCAAGGGTTCGTCAAACAGGAACAATTGCGGGTCACGCGCCAGGGCGCGGCCCATGGCGACACGCTGGCGCTGGCCACCCGAGAGCTGCGCCGGGCGGCGCTCCAGCAGGTGCTCGATCTGCAGCATGGCGGCCACTTCCTGAATGCGCTTCTTGCGCACATCTGGCGGCACCTTGCGCATTTCCAGCGCAAAGCCAATGTTGTCGGCCACACTCATGGTCGGGTAGAGGGCGTAGCTCTGGAACACCATGGCAATGTCACGCTGGGCCGGGGCCACACCCACCACGTTTTTGCCGGCGATTTTCAGCTCGCCCTCCGTTGGGTCTTCAAGTCCGGCAATGATGTTGAGCAAGGTGGATTTGCCGCAGCCCGAGGGGCCGACCAGAATCAGAAATTCGCCGGGGGCGACCTCGATGTCGATTTTTTTCAGGATTTCAACGGCTTTGTCGCCCTTGCCAAAAACCTTGCGAATGCCTGCGATGTGAAGTGAAGCTGCCATGATTGTTTATCCTTTCACAGCGCCAGCTGTGAGACCTTTGACGAAATATTGACCCGCCAGCACATACACCAGCATGGTCGGCAAACCGGCGATGATGGCCGCAGCCATGTCGACGTTGTAACTCTTGACGCTGCTGGTGGTGTTGGCCATGTTGTTCAGCCCGACGGTGATGGGCTTGCTGTCGGCACCGCTGAAAGCCACGCCAAACAGGAAATCATTCCAGATGTTGGTGAATTGCCAGATCAGCGTGACCATCAAAATTGGCGTCGACATCGGGATCACGATGCGGTAGAAAATGCGCCAGAAACCGGCCCCGTCCATGCGCGCGGCGTTGACCAGTTCACGCGGAATGGCGGTGTAATAGTTTCTAAAAAACAGCGTGGTGCCTGCCATGCCGGCCAGGCAGTGCACCA
>CAISLL010000148.1 GCA_903886165.1 uncultured beta proteobacterium
ACGCTGTGGCCACGGCGGCGCCAATGCCCTGCCCGGCGCCGGTCACAATGGCCACTCTATCCTTGAGTTGCATGGCGTCAGCCTTTTGGTTTCGCCAGCACCTGTTCCGCGAACTTGTCGTCGAACAGGGCACCTTCAGCTACCAGTTGCCGGTATTTGACGAAGTCAATGACGTCTTTGCCGGTAACTTTCTTGGCATCGAAGGCATTGAATCCGAGATAGGCCTCGTGGTTCATGTTGGCCGCCAGCCAATGGCGGTTGGCCAGCTTGAACTGGTCCCAGAAAAATTTCTTCTTTCCGCGAATACCGTCGATCGACTTGATCAGGCAATGGGGGAAGAGGTTGGTGAATTTCCAGACCAGTTCATTGACCGCCGCATCCAGCTTGCTGAAGTCGGTGGTGCACTGCGCCATCAGTTCCTTCGCCGCCTTGAGCTGGTCGGCGGCCACGGCCTCGCCATAAACGAGCTCGCCGTCATCCACATAGGCGTCGGTACGCACCAGCGGATTGCGCACCCACTGGCCATCCTTGTCCTTAAGCACCGGCACCACCTTGGTGACCAGGTTCTTGGCGCGCATTTTGTAGGCACTCCAAGTCTCGCAGGAGACGCAGTTGTACATTGCGTCTTCCATATTGAGCATCCATGGCAGGAAGTCGGTCGAACCGCCGTCTGGCGCGCTGCCGTGCTTGGGACCGGCTTGACCAAAAATAGCCAGGTCCGAAGTCACGGTGAGGTCGGTCGCCATGCCGATTTCCTGCCCACCCGCCACCCGCATGCCGTTGACGCGGCAGATGGTCGGCTTCTTGCAGTTAAGGATGCCGTCCACCATGGCGTTGAACAAATCCATGTACTCACCATACTCGTTCGGACGCTTGGAGTAATAAGCCGAGTATTCGGCGGTGTTGCCGCCGGTGCAAAACGCCTTGTCACCTACTGCCGTGAAAACAACAGCAACTACAGCGCGGTCGCTGGATGCGCGCTGAAAGCCCGCAATCACAGCTTTCACCATTTCGGTGGTGTAAGAGTTGTACTGGGCAGGATTATTAAGAATGATCCATGAGGTAAATAAGCCCGCCACGGTGTTGCCCTGCGGGTCGGTGACCGGACGTCGTTCATAGAGGACCGAAGGAGCTTCGGTGCCAAAATGCTCTTCGCCAAGCAGAGCATGGTCTTTCAGTTCGTTGTCACGGCGCAGCCAATTGAGTGTCATTTTGTTTCTTCCTTGTTAATTGAAATCGGGGGTGAGGATGACGCGGCGATTGAGTTTGCCGTGGTGGGCTTCGTCAAAAACCTGTTCGATCTGGCTCATGGGTCGTGTTTCCACAAACGGGGCCAGCTGAATACGGCCGTCCAGGCACATCTCAAGAACGGCTGGATATTTATCTGGTGTGCAGCCCCAGGTGCCAATGATTTCGGCGTCGAAGGCCATGAGCTTGGAGAGCATATAGCTGGTCTCGTCAGTGCCATAACCGACAACCACCAGCGTCCCGACAAAGGACAGCAGTGCCAGGGCCGTTTCCTGGCCCGGCTTGGTGCCGGTACATTCAAAAATCTTCCAGCCGGTGTTTGCCGATACGCCAGCAGACTTGGCGATCGCCTTGAATTTGTCCTTCAGTTCTTTGCTGCTCAAGCCGCGCGGGTTGATGGTGGCGTCGGCCCCGAAGTCTTCCATCTTCTTCAGTTTTTCTGAATTGATGTCAATGCCGACGACCATTTTGGCACCCATGCCCTTGGCTACCTGCACCATGAAGCTGCCAACGCCGCCGGCGGCACCAACCACTACCACCAGGTCGCCGCTTCCGAGCTGCGCACGAACCGCCGCCTGATACGGTGTCGTCACCGCATCCGCAATCACGGACAGGTGCTCCAGCGGAATTTCCTTGCGATTTCCAACCATGCAGAGAAACCTGGACTGCACCACGATATGGCTGGAAAAACCACCATAGATGCCCATGGAGTTACCCGGCATTTTTTGTGCAAGGCAGCGGTTGCCGCGTCCGCCTTTGCACAGATCACACTCACCGCAGGGAATCACCGCAGGAATAATGACTTCCTTGCCAATCATGCCCTCCTCCCCGTCAATCACCACACCGCTGATCTCGTGTCCAAGTGACAGGGGCGGCTTTTGCACCGTGGGGACACCCATGTAAAAGTACGAAAGGTCGGTATGGCACACGCCGCAGCCCTTGATCTCGACCACCACGTCGCCAGTTTCCAATGTCGGCATTGGGATGCGTGTTTTGATCAGCTTGCCTGGCTCCGTCATCTGCCAGGTGTCTATGAATTCAGGAATCATGCTTCTTTTCCTTGAGGGGTTTAATGATTGAGTGGGATTTCGGTTCAGGAGTTGCGCCAGACCGGCTTGCGCTTTTCAAGGAAGGCAGCAAGCCCTTCTTTTGCGTCGTCAGTCATCATCAATTCTTTCAGGTAGATGCTCTCTGCAGTGTCAAGCGCCGAATTGAATGGCTTGCCGGCAGCCTCCCGAATCG
>CAISLL010000149.1 GCA_903886165.1 uncultured beta proteobacterium
AGCTGGGGCGACCTTCATAGAAGACGTCAACAAGGCTGAGTTCGTCGGCGTCATGAAGCCAGTATGGGACAAGTTCTCACCTACGCCAGAGCTGAAGGCGCTGGTGCAAAAGGTCGTCAACACCAAGTAACAAGTCGCCCACTTTAGGTTGGACGCTGATACCCGAAAGTGTGATTGCGCTTTCGGGTTTTTTTTAGGAGTAGGTCTATGCAATGGCTGACCTGGCTGAATTCTCGACTGTCACGATGGGCGATGTACATTGCCGTCGCTGGCCTGCTTGGCATTGTGGGCGTGGTTTTCGGGTCTGTGGTATGGCGTTACGTGCTCAACGATGCGCCGGCCTGGTCCGAACAGGTGGCGTTGATTCTGGTTATCAACGTAGCCATGTTTGGTGCCGCCGCTGGCGTACGTGACGAAGGCCACATTGGCATGGAATCACTGATTGGATTGCTGCCAGAAAACATTCAGTTTTGGGTCGGCAATGTGGTCGGTCTCATCACCATTGTCTTTGGCGGCTTTCTTGCCTGGGGATGTTGGACCATGGCGACTTCCGTATGGGCGAACCAGATCCCGACATTGGGAATTTCCGAAGCCTATCGCTACCTCCCCTGTGTTGTTGCCGGGGTACTGATCATCCTGTTTTCCATCGAGCATCTGATTGCGATGGCGGCTCACAATGAGGTTGTCCCATCATGGCACTGACCGTTCTGTGCATCAGTTTTCTCGTATTTTTATTGCTGGGAGTGCCGGTTGCATTTTCCATCGCACTGAGTTGTATCGCCACCTACTGGGCCGAAGGGTTTCCGTTGGAACTGGCGTTTCAGAACATGATTTCCGGCATGAACGTGTTCTCGTTCCTGGCCATTCCGTTCTTTATCTTCTCCGGTGAATTGATGCTGCATGGCGGCATCGCCGACAAGATCGTGAGCTTCGCCCGCAACATGGTGGGCCACCGCCGCGGTGGTCTGGGCATGGCCAACGTGGTGGCGTGCACGCTGTTTGGCGGCGTTTCGGGCTCTCCCGTTGCCGACGTCTCCGCGATGGGCGGCGTGATGATTCCGATGATGAAGAAGGAAGGCTACAGCGCCGACTATGCGGTGAACGTCACCACGCATGCATCGCTGTGTGGGGCACTCATGCCCACCTCGCACAATCTCATCATCTATGCCTTTGCCGCATCGAGCAGCAGCGGCCTGCTGGCCGGTCACAACGTCATGGTCAAGGGTGTGTCGATTGGCGAACTGATGTTTGCCGGGTTGTTGCCCGTGCTGGTGCTCATGACGTGCATGCTCTTTGCGGCCTACTGGGTTGCCAAGAAAGAGGGTTACCCGATTCGTCCCGACGGCAGCAGCACGCTGGACAAGTTTGCTGGCTGGAACGCGGTGCTGACATCCGGTGTCGCGGCACTACCAGGCATGTTTGTGGTGGTGATCATCCTGGGCTGCATCATCATGGGAGTGACCACCGCCACCGAGGCTGCCGGCATTGCGGTGGTGTATTCGTTGCTGCTGACGTTTGTCGGTTACCGCACCATGACCTGGAACAAGCTGATGAAAGCCGGCGCAAAAGCGGCCAAGACCACCGGTGTGGTGCTGCTGCTGATTGGCGTATCCACGATGTTTCAGTACATCATGACGATTCTGGAAATTCCGGACAAGACCGCGGCCCTGTTGCTCAGCGCCACGACCGATCCGTTGATCATGTTCTTCCTGATCAACCTGATCCTGTTCCTGTTGGGGACCTTCATGGACATGGCGTCCACCATTCTGATTTGCACTCCGCTCTTCCTGCCCTTGGCGATTCAAATGGGCATGGGTCCGGTGCAGTTTGGCATCGTGATGCTGCTTAACTGCGCATTGGGGCTCAATACCCCGCCGGTGGGCACCACGCAGTTTGTGGGGTGTGCCATCGGGGAGGTGTCGGTGGAACAAGTCATGAAGAGCATCTTGCCGTTCTACAGCGCCCTGTTTGCCGTCATGTTGGTAGTGACCTACATTCCTGGCTTTTCCACCTGGATTCCAAGTCTTCTCAAGGGCGCACCGGTCTACTAAAACATTGTCATGACACAGGCTCCCATTATTCGTCTACACGCCAACGACGACGTTGTCATCGCCACCAGCCAGTTGCTGCCTGGAACACCGGTGCCAGGCGAAAACCTGGTGGTAGCCGCCCTGGTGCCGCCTGGCCACAAGCTGGCAGCCCGCGCCATCAAAATGGGTGCACCGGTGCGTCGCTACAACCAGATC
>CAISLL010000150.1 GCA_903886165.1 uncultured beta proteobacterium
GAAAAAGCCCGCGATGATGAAGGCGATGTAGCGCACCCGCTGCGTGTTGTAGCCTACAAACTCGACCCGCTCCGGGTTGTCGCGCACCGCATTGAGCATGCGCCCCAGTGGGGTCTGCGTGAACGCGTACATCAGTCCCACCGCGACAAAGGTGTACACCGCAATCAGGTAATACACCTGCACCGGCGGGCCATAGGTGATGCCCATCACCGCGCTACCCACCACGCGGTTGCCAGATACTCCCCCCTCGCCGCCAAAAAACTCTGGAATCATCAGCGACATGGCAAACACCAGTTCGCCCATGCCCATGGTGATCATGGCAAAGGTGGTGCCGGCCTTGCGAGTGGTGACGTAACCCAGCAGCACGGCAAAGCCCATGCCCGCAACGCCGCCGACCAGAGGGACGGCGGACACTGGAATCGGCATCGAACCGGATGATGCCGCGTTGAGGGCATGGATGGCCATGAAAGCGCCCAGGCCGGTGTAGACCGCATGCCCAAAACTCAGCATGCCGCCCTGCCCCAGCAGCATGTTGTAGGACAGGCAGGCGATGATGGCAATGCCCATTTGTGACAGGACCGTGATCGCCAAACCGCTGGTGAATATAAAAGGCGCGACTGCCAGCACCATGGCAAAGAGTGCCCAGGTAGGCCAGCCACCGGCCACCATCGATTGCAAAGAAAATGTCTTCCCCATCGTTCAACCCTCGCGCGTGCCAAGGAGTCCCTTGGGGCGAAATATCAGTATCAGCACCAGAAACAGGTAGGGGAGAATCGGCGCCACCTGCGACAGCGTCAACCGCAGCAGCGTGTTGCTGGTCGCGGAACTGCCCCAGTCCAGCCCTAGTTGCTGGGCCACCGTGGCCACCGAATAGTCAAAGGCCACCGCAAAGGTCTGGATGACACCGATCAGGACGGAAGCCAGGAATGCGCCCGACAACGACCCCATGCCGCCCACCACCACCACCACAAAAATGACGGACCCCACGGTGGCGGCCATGGCGGGCTCAGTGAGGTAGGTGCTGCCGCCAATCACACCTGCCAGACCGGCAAGCGCCGCGCCGGCACCAAACACCAGCATGAACACGCGCGGCACGTTGTGCCCCAGGGACTCGACCGCCTCGGGGTGGGTGAGCGCGGCCTGAATCACCAGACCGATGCGGGTACGCGTCAACAACAACCAGACCGAGAGCAGCATGGTGAGTGCCACCACCATCATGAAACCGCGGGTGGCTGGAAAAGGGGAGCACACCAGGCGAATCGCGGCATCGGCAGTGCTGCACATCTCGGCCGGAGCGGCGCCCCACAGAATGCGTAAACCTTCCACTGAATGGTTGATCAACGTGAAGGCTGGCCCCTGTAACACGGCGGGTGGCTGGAACTCGAGCGCGATCCGGCCCCAGATCAATTGCACCAGCTCCAGAATGACGTAGGACAGGCCAAACGTGATCAGCAGTTCCGGCACGTGTCCGAACTTGTGCACCCGACGCAGGCAAATGCGCTCAAACAGCGCCCCCATGGCGCCCACCACCAGCGGCGCGATGAGCAGCGCGGGCCAAAAACCAACGCTCTTGGACACCGTGAAACCCACATAGGCACCCAGCATGTAAAAGCTGGCATGGGCAAAGTTGAGCACACCCATCATGCTGAAGATCAGGGTCAGCCCCGAGCTCAGCATGAACAGCAACAGCCCATAACTGAGCCCGTTGA
>CAISLL010000151.1 GCA_903886165.1 uncultured beta proteobacterium
GGGTGAAACACACCTCCCCTTCTTTGCCGGCTACCTGCTCAGCTTCGAATACCTGAAAGACGTGGCCGACGTGCTGGGGGACACCTTGAGCGCCGGCGGCAAGTACTTCCTGTTTTGCAACAACATTGATCTGTCGAAAAGGTACCAGGTACCCTACAACGGCGCCATGTTCTACGTGCTGCCAATTGACGAGTCCACCGTCTACAACGAACTGCTGGACCTTTTCTACCTTGAAAAAAATGACCTCAAGAAAAAGGACACCGCCGGCAAGCTCGACGCCGTGGCCGATGCCGCACTGAAATTCAATGCCGTCTTCGAGACCATCACTTACGCACAAGGCCTCGCACTGATGGGGCCGGTACGCAACCCGAACGAAAACCGCCCGGTTTGATCGGTGTCTTCCTGCTGCGCACCCCGATCTCAACGCTGCGATGCTCGCCCTACGGGAGTAGGGCTGCGCTTCTCGCATTGACCTCGGGTCGCTCGCGACGGAATCCATCCGATCAAACACCCAATCAATTAACATGATCGTGGACGATGTCCTTGAACAGTCTGCGCGCTGGTACGGCACCAACCTGGTGGGGGTACCTGCGCGCGTGCTGGCCAGCACCGGGTTCAATGCCCATCCACGGGCACTGGCCATTGCCGGCACCTTTGAAGCCCATCAAGAGTTGTTCATGCAACTTGAACGCAGCCAGGACATGCATGAGGCACGCGAGGTGTTTGTGACCTACCTGAGCAACACCTTTGGCCTGCGCAAGCCGGAACCGCATGAATTGGCCAGCTTGGCGCCGGCGGCGCAGCGGCACTGGCGCAACAGTTGGCGCAGGCTGCTGCAAGGCTGGGGCATGGACGCCAATGGCCCGGCAGGTGCTGTGCTGAAAGGCTGGGTGGAAAGCCGCTTTGGCCTGGCCCCGAGTTACCACAAGGCCGTGCTGGCACGTTTTCCGTCCGAGGCGTGGATGACCTACGTGCAGGAAAAAGCCGCCAGCCGCCACAACAACAACAACATTTACCAGCAGCTTGACCTGCTTTACGAGTTTTGCCAATGGGCCTTGCGCCGGCTGCGCACCCAGGGCAAAGCCGCTGCACTGCACCTCAAACTATGGCGCGGCAGTAACCAGTGTGAAGAACAAGTGATTGCCGGTCGACTGCAAAACCGCCGCTGCACGGTGCGTCTGAACAACCTGGTTTCTTTCAGCCTGTCAGCCACCGATGCCTCCTGCTTCGGGGACTGGGTGTTTGAAGTGCAGGTACCCATGTGCAAGGTACTGGTGTTTCCTGACCTGCTGCCCGGCCAGGTACTGCAAGGCGAGCAGGAAGTGCTGGCGCTGGGCGGCGACTACGAAGTGATGGCCCGGTATGAATGAACTTCATGACCGCGCGCTGGGTGCTTACCTGGGTTTTGCCATGGGCGATGCGCTGGGTGCCACGGTGGAATTCATGCGCCCGCGCGAGATTGCCGTCCAATATGGCGTGCACCGCGACATCATCGGCCGGGGCTGGTTGAAACTCGCCGCTGGTCAGGTCACAGACGACACCACCATGAGCCTGGCGCTGGGTGACGCCTTGCTGCAGGGTGGACCTGAAGCCATCAGCCAGCACGCCGCAGGCGATGACACCCTGATTCGAGTCATTGGCGACGCCTATGTGCGTTGGTTCAAGGGCAAACCGGTGGACTGTGGCAACACCTGCCGCCGCGGCATCCTGCGCTACATGCACGAAGGCACGCTGGCGGGAGAATTCAACCCTGGCGATGGCGGCAACGGCGCGTTGATGCGCAACCTGCCTGCCGTGCTGGCGACCCTGGGCGACGATGCGGCGTTTGAACGCCTGTCCATTGCCCAGGCGCGTCTGACACACCACCACCCGCTTTCTGATTCGGCCACCCTGGGCCTGGGGCGCCTGCTCGGCTTGCTGCTGAACGGCCTTGACCACAACACCTGCCAACTTTGGGTCAAGCGGTGGGCGGCAGACAACCGGGCCTTTTCCTTCACCCCCTACCGCGGCTACGCCACTGCCTATGTGGTGGACACCGTGCAGACGGTGCTGCATTACCTCACAAAGTCTGAAGATTTTGAGACTACCCTGATTGCCACCGTGAACCAGGGCGACGATGCCGACACCACCGGCGCACTGGTCGGCATGCTGGCGGGTGCCCGCTGCGGTGCCACTCAACTGCCCCAGCGCTGGTTGCGCCGCCTGCAGCCAGATACCGTTCAGGCCATCACCCATCAGACCACCAGCCTGCTGGCGCTGGCGCACCCCCAACCCTCACCACCATCCGTCCCACCGTGACCGTAGGACTTCCTCATGACCCACCTTGTGTTTTTTGAAAAGCCGGGCTGCGCTGGCAATGCACGCCAGCGCGCCGTACTGGAATCGGCAGGCCACACCCTGGACCGGCGCAACCTGCTGACCACCCAGTGGACCACCGAGGGCCTGCTCATCTTTCTGGGGCACCTACCGGTTCCCGACTGGTTCAACCGAGTCGCGCCGAAAATCAAAAGCGGCGACGTTCAACCCGATGTGCTGGACGCGCAGGCGGCACTGGCGCTGTTACTCAAGGAGCCGCTGCTGATTCGCCGACCGCTGATGCAACGCAGTGACAACGCCAGTTGTCATGTCGGCTTTGAAGCAGCCGCCGTTGATGCCTGGATCGGACTTGGCATAAACCATGCTTCCAATAACTCTCTGGAAGGCTGCGCCTCGTCCACCGAATCGTGTGCCACTCCCGTTTGAACCCCCTGGAGAGCCTCAATGCCCATCTACGACTACAACTGTCAAGCCTGCGGACACCCTTTCGAGGCATTGGTGCGCGCGCAAACCACACCAGTTTGCCCCGAATGTGGTAGCGCCGCGCTGGAGAAACGCGTCTCGAGCATCGCACCGGCGGGCAAGATCGAAGCCATCCGCATGGCCCACCGCCGCGTCGCGGCTGCCCAAGGGCATTTCGATCACTACAGCCCATCGGACAAGGCCAAATTGCTGCAGGGCAAGAAAAACATCTGATGGGCATCATCTTCAAGACCCCGACCGACTGCGCCTGCGCCGTTGGTAATGCTATCAAAATCAGCTATCCTTACATAAATTGCTTATGTAAGGAGGTGCAATGCCTGAATCCACCATGACTGTCAAAGGCCAGACCACCGTGCCACAGGCGATACGTGATGCGCTGCATACACAACCTGGAAGCCGGTTGACCTGGAACCTGATGCCGGATGGGGCGGCAATAGTTCGCGCCAAAACCAAGTCTGTACTTGATCTGGCAGGCATGCTCAAGGCGCCACCCGGGAAAAAAGTCAGCATTGAAGACATGTATCCGTGGCGTTGAGGGTTTAACCATGGCGGCTCTTGATACCAATGTTCTCGTTCGTTTCCTGGTTCAGGATGACCCCAAACAGGGATTGCTGGCCAGGGAGCTGATTCGATAAATCCTGGCAAAAGGTGAGCCTATCTATGTTCCTGTGACGGTGATGCTTGAATTGGAGTGGGTCCTGAGATCAAATTTTGGCTTTGACAAAGCACAAATTATTCTCACACTATCAAGCTTGCTCGCGACGTCTGAGTTGTCTTTTGAGTCCGAAACTGCCGTGGAAGTGGCGGTTGAACTGTTCAGGCAACACAAGGCTGATTTCTCGGATTGCATTCACATCGCCTTAAGCCACGCTGCTGGCATGGCACCGATGTGGACCTTCGATCGAACTACGTCGAGAGTGGGTGGCGCCACATTGCTTTCGGATTGAATGACACAGGAAATGTGATCAAACCATAGCACGTGCTGAGCCGATCCAGCCGCGGCGCGTCTTCCACTTGCGGCTCGTCCAACACCTAAACTGCACAAGGTCAACCCACGGCCTGACCTGACCCTGTTCACACCATTGAAAGGACTAAAAATGACCACACCCATTCAAGCCACGCTGATTCCCGGCGACGGCATTGGCCCAGAAATTGTTGACGCCACCGTGGCGGCGCTGGACGCACTGGGCGCACCGTTTGAGTGGGACCGCCAGATTGCCGGGCTGGGCGGTGTGCAAGCCTGCGGCGACCCCCTGCCCGAGGCCACGCTGCAAAGCATCCGGCGCACCCGCCTCGCGCTCAAGGGTCCGCTGGAGACACCCACCGGCGGCGGTTACCGGTCTTCCAACGTGCGCTTGCGTGAAGAGTTTCAGCTGTATGCCAATTTGCGGCCGGCGCGCACCATCGTTCCCGGTGGCCGTTTCGACAAGATTGATCTGGTGGTGGTGCGTGAAAACCTGGAAGGCCTGTACATCGGCCACGAACACTATGTGAAGATTGACAACGACCCGCACGCCGTGGCCATGGCCACCGGCATCAACACCCGCGCGGGTGGGCGGCGCCTGCTCGAATTTGCCTTTGACCATGCGGTGGCCACAGGCCGCAAAAAAGTCACCATCGTGCACAAGGCCAACATCATGAAGGCGCTGACCGGCCTCTTTCTGGAAACCGGTCTGGAGTTGTACGAGAGCAAGTACAAGGGTAAGTTTGAGTTGGACACCGTCATCATTGATGCCTGCGCCATGAAGCTTGTGCTCAACCCCTGGCAGTTCGACATGCTGGTCACCACGAACCTGTTTGGCGACATCCTGTCGGACCTGGTGGCGGGGCTGGTGGGTGGCTTGGGCATTGCTCCAGGCGCCAACATTGGCACCGATGCGGCCATTTTTGAAGCGGTACATGGCTCTGCACCCGACATCGCCGGCAAAGGCTTGGCCAACCCGATTGCCCTGATGCTGGCCGCAGCCATGATGCTCGACCACGTCAAACTGCCCGACATGGCCACCAAATTACGCACCGCCATTGACGACACCCTCAACATCGACAAGGTCCGAACCGGCGATCTGGGTGGCAAAGCCGGTACCGCCGAATTCACCAAGGCAGTGGTTAGCCGGATCCGCAGCTGAACCGTCCATCAATCGACTCATCCATTCCTTACCAGAAAGGCATGGATGCTATTTATTGAGTAGCACTTCGTGCAATATTTAAAAGGGCTTCAAGCCTAAATAGTCAAAACTTCAATCTCAATCTCAACCCCAAGCCTCACCCCGCCAGCCGTTGCAAGTGCGCCCGCATCTGGTCGGTCAGGCGCTGGGTTAACGTGGGGTCAGCTTTGGCGGACATGGCGAGGATGATGGTCACTGCGGGCAGGGGGTAGAAACCTTGCTCCTGCGTGAGAACGATGGAATCTGCGGGTACGCAGCTTTGGGCGACCACCGACACCGCAAAGCCTGCCTGGACCGACGCCTGGATGGCTGACATGCTGCGGCTGGTGCACACGATGCGGAACTCCCGCCGGTGCTGGCGCAGCTGGGTCACCGCCCATTTCCTGAAAATGCAGCCCTCGGGGAAAAACGCCACCGGCAGGCAATCCATCTTGTGCACATCGTGCTGGGCAGATGCCGTCCAGACCACCGATTCAGTTTTCAGCACCGCGCCCTCTTGGGTGTCGGTCTCGGCGGACAGAATGGCCAAATCCAGCTGTTCATCGGCCAGCATGGGGCGCAGCTCGGCGCTGGGGGCGCACACCACCTCGATATGGGCGCGCGGTGCCACGCGGGCCAACGTGGTCAGCAGCGGGGTCATCAGCACGGGGATGTAGTCGTCGGGCAAGCCCACCCGCAGCACGCCGCTGATGCCACTCTCCTGAAAATGGGCCAGCGCCTCGCCTTGCAGCGCCAAAATGCGCCGCGCATACCGCACTAGCTCGTTGCCGTCGTGCGTCAACATCAGTCTGCGCCCCTGGTGCTGCAGCAATTCGCGGCCCAGGGCCTGGGCCAGCTTGGACAAATGTACGCTCACGGCCGATGGCGTTTTGTGCACCAGCAGCGCTGCGCCTTTGCAACTGCCGGTGTCCGCAAAGGCGACCAGGGTGCGGAGTTGTTCGGTGTCCAAAAGCATGGTGATGGGTGGCGGAGTTTGCGGTTATCAAAAGGCAAACAGTTGAAGAAAATTCAATTGTGACACGCCAAACATTTGATTGTCGAAGCTGTTGAGCCCGTTTAAAGTGGTTCGCTTCATCCCCCACCGAACCACCAACATGCTGAAACTACAGATCAGAAAAATCGTCATCCAGCTCGAAGAAACCCTGTGCGAGATGGGCCGTGACGTGAACCCGCCGTCCCGCAAAGTCACCGTGGCCGCCGTCATCACCAATCCGTATGCAGGCCAGTATGTGGAGGATTTGTCCCCCATGTACGACCTGGGTGCTGAGGTTGGCAAGCTGCTGGCCGAGCGGGGCGTTGCTGCTCTGGGCGTGGCCCCCAACGATGTGCAAAGCTATGGCAAGGGCGCCATTGTTGGCACGGCGGGCGAGATTGAACATGCCGCCGCGCTGATTCACCCCAGCTTTGGCGCGCCGGTGCGGGCTGCTGTGTTTGAGGGCAAGGACATCATCCCTTCCACCAAAAAGATGGGTGGGCCGGGCGCGGTGATTGTGATGCCGGTCACCAACAAGAATCGCATTTGGAACTTTGACGACATGGACGCGGCCGAGATCGTGATTCCCGACGCACCCCATGCCAACGAGGTGGTGGTGGCGCTGGTGCTGGGCATCGGTGGGCGGCCACTGCACCGCATCGGCCCAGCCAAATAGCGCACCCGTCATAGACCCATCTCGGAGCACACCATGTTTAAAGCCATCATCCTTCTCAAGAGGCGTGACGATGCAACGCTGTCCGACTTCTCCACCTGGTGGCTGGGTGCCCACGCCCCGCTGGCCAAGACACTGCCGGGTTTGCGCGCAGCCACTTTCAACCTGGTGGCGGGTGATGGCAGCGGCACATACGATGGCGTGAGTGAATTGTGGTTTGACGACCAGGCCGCATTCGAAGCCGCCTACGCCACCGAGCACGGCAAAGCCGTGGCGGCAGATTCCATGGCGCACGTGTCACGCCGCGAACGCCTGCTGGTGGTGGAGCATGTGCTGCTGCCATTGGTTTGAATTCCTTCTTTCTATAACTTTCTGGAGCCTTACCATGGGTGACAACATCAACGCCGAACTGCTAGCACGCGACCACCGCCATCTGGTGCATTCACTGCACAGCGAAAAAACTCACCTGGACGGCAAAGTTTGGGTCAAGGGCGAAGGTTGCGAGCTGATCGACGCCGACGGCAACCGCTATATCGATGCGATGTCGGGCCTGTGGAACGTGACGCTCGGCTACTCCCAGCCCACACTGGCAGCGGCGGCAGCCAGCCAGATGAACACGCTGGCGTATGCCTCTGGCTATTCTGGCAGCAGCAACCCGCAAGCCATGGCCTTGGGTGAACGCCTGGCGGGGCTGACCTACCCCAACGTGAACCGCTTTTTCTTTACCTCGGGCGGGGGCGAATCCACCGACAGCACCATCAAGACTGCCCGCTATTACTGGAAAGCCATGGGCAAGCCCGGCAAGTACAAAACCATCAGCCTGATGGGCGGCTACCACGGCACCACGCTGGCCGCCATGTGTGCCACGGGTTTCCCGGCCTACTGGCCGTCGTTTGAGCCGCGCATGCCCGGCTTTGTGCACATCCCCAACCACGATGTGTACCGCTACACCGCGCCACCGGGGCAAGACCCGGCCATGGCTGCGGCTGACGAGCTGGAAAAAGCCATCCTGACCGAAGGTGCCGACACCGTGGCCCTGTTCATCATTGAGCCCGTGTGCGGCGGCGGCGGCTATGTCCCCCCTCCGGGCTACTTCAAACGCATCCGCGAGATTTGCGACCAATACGATGTGCTGCTGGCGGTGGATGAAGTCATCACCGGCTTTGGGCGCACCGGTCGCATGTTTGCCATGGAACATTGGGGCGTGTTGCCTGATCTGATGCAGTTTGCCAAAGGCATCACCAGCGGCTACCTGCCCTTGGGCGGCATCGGACTGTCGGACAAGGTGGCCGAGGTGTTTGACCGCGAAGGCTCGGACCCCTGGATGCACTGCTACACCTACAGCGGCCACCCTGTGACCTGCGCCGTGGCGCTGGCCACCATCGACGTGATCGAGAAAGAAAACCTGGTGCAGGCCGCCGCCGCTAATGGCGCACAGTTGCTGGCCGGCTTGCACAGCGCGCTGGACGGCCACGCCAACGTGGGCCATATCCGCGGGCTGGGGTTGATTGCAGCGGTGGAGCTGGTGGAAGACAAGTCCACCAAAGCCAGCTTTGCCGCATCGCGCAAGATCGGCCCCGCCGTGATTGCCGAAGCCCGCAAACGCGGACTGATCACGCGCGGCCGCGGCGACACGGTCTACTTGGGCCCGGCGCTGGTGATGAAAGAACCCATGCTCAAGCAGGTGGTGGAAATCGTGGCGGAGTCGGTGCAAGCGGTGTTGGGCGCTTGAACCTCCGAGCCGGTTAACTGGATCAGGCCGACGGGGCACCCAGCTCCGCAGCAAAGTCAGCCCCGGTGAAATGGTGGTGCAACGCGTGCAAACGCAAACAACACCTTGCCACCACGTTGTCAGCGCCACTGGTTCGCCTGCCCACGGTGCAGCCGACGTGTGGCGGGCTGGGCTATGCCACGCAGAAAGCAGGCTTCGGGGACAGGGCATCCAGCCGTGCCGACAAACTTCGCAAACGCCTGGGTTGGGAGGCCGGCACCTTGAATGGCAACGGCGGCAAACTCAAAGGCATGCACTGGAAGACCTATCTTTGAAGCAGTGCATGGATCTGCGCCCGACATTGCCGGCAAAGGCCTGGCCAACCCGATTGCCCTGATGCTGGCTGCAGCCATGATGCTCGACCACGTCAAGCTGCCCGACGTGGCCACCAAACTACGCACCGCCGTTGACGACACCCTCAACATTGACAAGGTACGCACCGGCACATTGCGCCAGCGGCAAGCGTCGGGGTTGCGACAAAAACAAACCGGCGCCTAGCCCGGTCTGTCGCAAACAAGACATCACTATGGCACCCCGTGTGTAACCGCTTCACGCTTTCTCTGATTCTTGTTTGATGGGCCATTGGCGGCCACCGCTCTGGTGCGCGCTGAAAACGCGTCGGCCGCGGTTCTGGGCACGAAACTGGCTAGGTAACTCGCAGATTCACTTCCAGGGCATTCAGGTCATGAAAATTGCTGTAGCCACCAAGGAGGACTGGGCTCAAGTCTCAGGCCATGCCGGCCAAACCCGTACCTGGCTGGTGTTTGACTGCCAACCCGGTGCACCGCTGCCCGAGCCACAGCAGATTGAACTCACCAGGGAGCAACTGCCGCACCATTTCAAGGATGACGGCCCGCATCCCTTGCACGGTGTGGAGGTGTTGATTGCTGCCAGCGCAGGCGATGGCTACCTGCGCCACATGGAAAAATGGGGCTCCCAGGTCGTGCTGACCGGTGAGACCGACCCGCTGACGGCACTGAAAAAGATCCTGTCGGGTGAAGCGCTTGCAGATACCCGCTTTGACATCACCACCACCCTGTGCAAACTGCGCGACCTGTTCTCCAGGCACTGACATGAACCGCCCCCACGACTGCCGCCCTTTGCTGATGACCGAACTGCTTGGCAGACCGGCCCGCCCCGGCGCGCTTGATGACCCGCTACGCCCGCTGCTGGCGAGTTTGCTGGCAGGGCGTTTGCTGAACCAAGGCGTGCTGAGCGCCACCCTGGGACTGTCCGACGGCGCTTTTCAGACCCTATGGCGCAACTATTTTCCAGGTGCCCAGCTGAATCTGACGGACGGCCCGGGCGAAATCATCGTGGAGTTGGAAGACCTCTTGAACCTGTTGCTGGAATACCGGGCCGGTGTGCATGACTCAGAGGTATGGCTGGCGCACATCGTGGCCTACAGTTGTTGTGGCCGCAACCACCTGTGGCAAGACCTGGGCCTGGCCGACCGGGGCGAATTATGTGCACTGATGTGCACCGCTTTTCCCGGCCTGGCGGCATTGAACATCGACGACATGAAATGGAAAAAATTCATTTACCGCCACTACTGTTCCAGAGAAGGCATCTACCTCTGCCCGGCCCCCTCCTGTGGCGAATGTGCCGACCATGCCCAGTGTTTTGCCCCCGAGGTATAACCGCGGCATGATGTTGTTCAAAGGAATACGTTTCACACTTGCAATTTTTGCTGCAGCACTGGTGACCCCAGTCCATGCGGAAAAGATCCACATTGCCGCCGCAGCTGACCTGAAGTTCGCCATGCAGGAGATCGTGCGTACCTTCATGGCCCAAAACCCGGGCGACAAGCTTGAGGTGATTTATGGCTCGTCTGGCAAATTCAACACCCAGATTCAGCAAGGGGCGCCCTATGACCTCTACTTTTCTGCCGACATTGCGTTTCCCCTGGAACTGGCCAAGGCCGGTTTTGCCGCCTCCCCAGTCAAACCCTACGGGCTGGGCCGACTGGTGCTGTGGAGCAGTGCGCTTGACGCGAGCACAATGACGCTTGCCAGCCTGACTGACCCCAAAATCACCCGCATCGCCATCGCCAACCCCAAACATGCGCCCTATGGCAAACGCGCGGTTGAAGCACTGCAGGCCGCGGGCTTGTGGGAAAAAATAGAACCCAAGCTGGTCTATGGCGAAAACATTGCCCATGCTGCGCAGTTTGCGCAGAGTGGCAACGCCCAGGTTGGCATCGTCGCGCTGGCCCTGGCCATCAGCCCCGAGCTGGCTGGCAAGGGAGGTTACTGGCTGGTGCCTGACAAACTGCACAAGCCGCTGGAGCAAGGCTTCATCGTAACCAAGCGTGCGGCAGGCAGCGCCTTGGCCAAGCGTTTTGCGGATTACATGGACAGCCAGCCAGCGCGCGCCGTGATGGTGCAGTATGGTTTTGCGCTCCCGAGTGAAGTCTCCATCAAATAAGATGGCACCATGTTTTTGAACGACAGCGACCTGCAAGCCATTTGGTTGACCGTCCGCCTGGCCGGCATCGTCACACTGATCCTGCTGCTGGTGGGCACCCCCATTGCCTGGTGGCTGGCACGCAGCAAGGCCTGGTGGAAAGGGTTGGTGGGTGCCGTGGTGGCCCTGCCTTTGGTATTGCCACCCTCCGTGCTTGGCTTTTACCTGCTGCTGGCCATGGGGCCGAATGGCCCGGTGGGTCAGCTCACCACCGCCATGGGCATCGGGCTGTTTCCGTTCACTTTCTGGGGGCTGGTGATTGCCTCGGTGTTTTACTCGCTGCCTTTCATGGTGCAACCCCTGCAAACAGCCTTTGAAACCATCGGGGACCGCCCGCTGGAAGTGGCGGCCACCTTGCGCGCCTCACCGCTGGACAGCTTTTTTACGGTAGTCGTGCCACTGGCCTTGCCCGGCTTTTTGACCGCAGGCATTCTCACTTTCGCCCACACTGTGGGTGAATTTGGCGTGGTGCTGATGATTGGCGGCAACATTCCCGGTGTCACCCGGGTCGCGTCCGTCCAAATCTATGACCATGTAGAGGGCATGGAATACATGGCGGCTCATCGCCTGTCGGCAGTGATGCTGGTCTTCTCCTTCCTGGTGCTGCTGGCACTGTACGCGTGGCGACCCAGACCCCACAAAGGCGCTTGACATGACAGGTATTCAAGCGCGTTTTCGCCTTGACCGACCGGGCTTTGTGCTTGATGCAGACCTGGACTTGCCTGCACGTGGCGTCACCGCGCTGTTTGGCCACTCAGGCTCCGGCAAAACCACGCTGCTGCGCTGCATTGCCGGGCTGGAGCGCGCTCCCCTGGGCCACCTCAGGGTCAACGGCGAGGTCTGGCAAGACGATGTACCCAAGGGCAGGCGCCAACGCAGCACCTGGCTGCCCACTTACAAGCGGCCGCTGGGCTACGTGTTTCAGGAAGCCAGCCTGTTTGCGCACCTGACGGTGCTGGGTAACCTGCGTTACGGTTTGCAGCGCACCTCTGGCGCCGCGCGTGTCAGTCTGGATCAGGCGATTGAGTTGCTGGGCATTGGTCATCTGCTGGACCGCCAACCCGACCAGCTGTCTGGCGGCGAGCGCCAGCGCGTGGCCATCGCGCGGGCCCTGGCCTTGAGCCCCAGCCTGCTGTTGATGGACGAACCTCTGGCCGCGCTGGACTTGAAGCGCAAGCAGGAAATCCTGCCCTACCTGGAGCGCCTGCACGCCGAGCTGGACATGCCGGTGCTTTATGTCAGCCATTCGCCGGATGAAGTGGCACGGCTGGCCGATCACATCGTGGTGCTGGATGCAGGCCGGGTCGTGGCAGCCGGGCCGTTGAAAGACACCCTGGCCCGGCTCGACCTGCCGATTCATCTGGGTGAAGATGCCGGTGTGGTACTGGATGCAGTGGTGGCAGAACGCGATGAAAAATGGCACCTGTCCCGCGTCGAATTCTCTGGTGGAAGCCTGTGGGTGCGCGACGGCGGCCACGCCTTGGGTCAAGCGGTGCGGGTGCGGATTCTGGCGCGTGATGTCAGCGTTGCGCTGCAACGCATCACCCACACCAGCATCCAGAACTGCCTGAGTGCGGTGGTGGACGAGATTGCCGACGACCAGCACCCGGCCCTAGCGCTGGTTCGACTCAAGCTGGGTCAATCACCCGTGCTGGCCCGTCTGACTCGCCGCTCTGCGGTCGGGCTCGGCTTGTCATGCGGACTGCCGGTCTGGGTGCAGATCAAGGCGGTGGCCTTGGTTGGTTGACTCAACCCTTCGCCTGAAACATGTAAATGCCTCACCCTGCCGGGCCAACACCCGTTGCCAGCCTGCCAGAAACAAATTTGTAACGAATTAACCTGTAGCCCTTACGTTCATTGCGTAAGTAGCTACATTATTTTTGTCAAACACCACAACATTTCTTGAACCCCATGGTGGCCCCTTTGGAGCAAAGATGTCATCACCTTGCGCGTCAGTGCCAGGAGTGGGCGGTTGCTATTGCTGCGATCCCGCAGCCCTACCTGCGGTTTGGATTGTTCGGCAGGCGGTCGAAGCGATTGGGCACGCCGTCACCGTCAAAATCGCGGTCCCACCGGTTCCTGACGCCGTCGCGGTCGATATCACCGTATGAACCATAAATGGGCGGTTGACGCCACTGGTGGCGCGGGCCACCCCAACCGTGGACGTTGGCGATGCCATCACGGTCATGGTTGCCATAAGTGCCTCGGCGTTGCCACTGGTGCCCATCATGGCGTCGACCAAAATCATGGCGCCCATAGTAAGCGGGCGCAGGCATGTAGACCACCCTCGGCTGCACATACACCGGCCTCGGCTGTACGTGCACAGGCGCTGGCTGCATGTAAATGCCCGGCACCTGCACACCGACAGAAACATACACATCCGTGCGGGCGTTCGCCGATGAAGTCGCGGCGAAAGCGCCCAGTGTGAGCGCAATGGCTGCGAGTGATTGTGTGGAAATGAGATGTGTCATAAAAACTCCTTGGGTTGGAATGAGTCACATCTTGCGCGTCCGTGTATGAACGCAAACTGAACCGACTGAAGAATGTCGAGGTGCAGAATGACCGCTAGGCGGGCTACGGGGCCCGCTGCAATTGCCGCGCTTCACCGGACATCAGCTGTGACATCAACACAGCAATGGCCGCCAGCGCCATGGCCCACAAAGCCACGCCGCTCCAAAACGTGACCGATTGACCCAGAAAGGTCCAAGTCACCATACCGCACATGGCGCGGGGTTCGAACACCTCTGGCAACCAGGTGTCCAGCGGCATCCATTCCGGGAACCCCTTGAACCGTTTGCAACTGGCTTCGCCACCTTCACTGACGATCCGCTCCAGCTCCAACAACAAAGTGACACGGTACAAACTCCAGCCCAAGGCACCCACCCAGGCGACCAACCCAATAAGACGCATGACCAGATACCTAGGGGCAATTGCGCCAATCAAACCCGCCACAGCGATGCCAAGAACGCCGGTGCGGATGTAAATGCATTCGTTGCAGGGTTCGACCTGCAAGACATGTTGCAAAAAGAGGGCGCCCCCGTCCAGGGCCAGGGCAACGAAGCTCAATAGCAGCCAGAAGCCGCGCTTTGACGATTGGGTTTGAATGGTTTTCAGCAGATTTTTCATTTAAGTCAGTGCAAAGACACCAAAACAGTGCCCGGACTTGACTCCAAATTGGCGCCAAGGTTGCATATTTTTGCCACCGATTGTCACCCGGGTTGACTGCGGCACGGGTGTCAGCAGCGTCCCCCGCTGCAACGCCTGTCCTCGGCGCCAAAAAAATCGCGCCTCCCGGGTGCCGTTCAATGCGCCGGACAAGCGGGCCTGATTCAGACCACCAGCGCTGGCTGCAGGGCAGCTGTCAAGGCAGTGGCAAACAGGGCCAGCGGCATATCGATGCGGGTGATGTTTTGTTCAGCCAGGAAGCGCGTTTCCATGCGGGTCGGCTCGTTGGGCAGCACCGCCCAGTGGCGCTCGCTGGAGCGTTTCATGATCTGGCGCGCAAAACAACGGGTCAGTTGGTCGTCAAACCGGCAGCCTAGAAACAAAAAGTGGCGGTCAGTGCGCCAGGCCTGCACGGCAGCCGGAATGGGTGTCTGAATGTCTATTTCAGTCAGCACTTCCACAAAGTCACTGTCTGACACCAGGTAGTTGCCCGCCGGGCCGTGGCTGCCCAGGGGTTTGTAGAGCATGCGACCCGGGTCGGTGGACAACTCTGCCAAGGCTGTGCCATCGGCAGCATAGGCACCCGTCCACTGCCCGAAATGCTCGGACTGCGACAGACCCTGCACCTGTACCCAGCGGTCCGCCGTCTGCGCCAGACCGGCGGCAAAGGTGTCGTCATACCAGGTGTCCACCCACAGGCCGGCACCGCTGGAGGCCAGAGCCAGGTGCAGGGCGCTGGGTGTGGGCGTGGTGGCAAAAGCTTCGTTCATCAGGTGAACCACCGACTTTCGGTGTTTGAAGTTCTCGATGAACTGCGCCGCCTGGGTCAGGCGCTTGCGGATCTTGTGCGGCACGCTGACCTTGGCCGTCATGTGCTCGGCCAGTGCCGTGGGTGTACCCGGCACCTTGGTGTCACTGCACAGTGACAGCATGTCAGGCCCCAGATAGGGAATGACCGCGCCCGTGCCAAGGCTGCGGGCTATGTCGTGAATCAGGTCGGTCATGGTTTTTTCTCAAAATTGAAGGGCGGCCCCAGCTTCAGGCTGGCTAGTCTTGCGTCAGGATCATGGCTGTGGCCAATTCCGGTTGCTGGGTGAGGGACACGCACAAACCACTGGACGTGGCCAGGTAAATGCGGCGTGAACCGAGTTGCAGGGCGGGCGTCTCGTCGCGCATGTCGATGGCATCCACCACCATCACACGCATGGCGGGATCACGCGCACGCCAGGTGGCAGCCGCTTCAAGCACCGATGCCGCAGCAGCCACCACGTCACCGGCATCACGCAGATCGTCGGGAGTGATGGCCATGCTCAGTCTTCTGCGTCCGCTGTCAGCGCCAGGCGTCGAGCTTCCACGGTGATGGGCAGCGGTGTGTCAAGAGGCATGGCCGGCAGGTCAAACTGCCAGCCGTTGCCCAAGGTGACAATGCCGCCCCACATGTCCGGGTTGGCCATGGCAATGATGGGTTCCTCCAGATCTTTTTTGGGCACATAGCCCGTCAGCACACCTTTGCTGTCCTTGCGAATCATGAGTTTCATTGTTGGCTCCTGGTAGGGGTAAATAGGGTTTCAAAAAGTCGCTTTAAGGAGCAGTGATTCGCGCTGCGCCGGGCCGCCCCAAGCAAGCGAGTGCCCCCTTGGGGGCAGCGAAGTACACGCAGTGACGAGCGTGGGGGCCGACTTCTTTTCTTCTCGCAGCAGCGGTTCCAGCAGCGGTGGCAATTTGTTCAGCAGGCTGGTCACCTCTTCCAGCGTGGTGCTTCGTCCCAGCGAAAACCGCACGGCTGCCAGTGCCTCTTCTACGGGAACGCCCATCGCGGTCAGCACATGCGAGGGCTCGCTACCACCCGATGAGCAGGCAGCACCGCTGGAGGCGGCCACCCCCAGGCGGTCCAGCCGCTGCAGCACCACATCCACCGAAAGTTGACCAAAGCGCAGGTAACTGGTGGCGGGCAAGCGTGGCACCTGCTGGCAC
>CAISLL010000152.1 GCA_903886165.1 uncultured beta proteobacterium
CGCCCCAAGGTGGCGACGTTCTGCGGTTGAAACCTCTCGTAAAACGGGCTGACTGGCCGCAGGCTGGTGTTGATCAAAACCTGCCGCGAAATTTCTGCGGGGTAAGCCTGTGCCCAGGCCATCGACACCATCGCCCCCATGGACAGTGCCAGCACACAGTAGGGTGGTTTGAAGCCCCGGTCGGCCAGTTGGGTCCGCGCGTGCTGCATCATGGCTGGCACCGTCCACGGGCTGGCCTGATGGTGCCACACGCCGCTGCCGGGAAAGTCCAGTGGCAACACCACATCGTCAGGGTACGTCTGTTGACACAGCGGTAAAAAGTCGCCCCAGTGCCCGCTTTCACGTGTCAGACCGCGCAGCAAAATCCAGGTGGCCATGGTGCGTCAGTACCAGTCCAGCAGCGCCTGCGCGTGCAGTGATGCCCGCTGGTCGCCGCCGGGCAACCACAGGCGGTGGCCGCTGGCCGCCCGTGACAAAAAGTCCAGCAGTGACTGGTGCTGGCGCAACACGCGTTGCTGCCGGTGCTCGATCAGCGGGTTGAAGATGCCGTGGCGTGAAAACAGTTGGCGCGGGTTTTTCTTCACCCACAGCCATGAGCCCATTTCCAGCGTCAGCGGCAAGAAAATCCGCTTCGGGCTGGCCAGCGACTGCAGGTACAAGTGGTCCCACAGGTCGCCATGCGCCAGGTACTGCAGGCTCTGCGGCTCTACCACGTAGCGGTGGTAGCTTTGCGACTGGACAAAAATATTCTTCAGGGCCTGCAATTCAGCCAGGTGAGCCATGGGTTCGCGCTTGTGGGCAAACGGAAACCAGAGTCGGTCGCGCGTGCCAAAGCCGGAGTGGCAATCCACACACAGGCTGAAGGCGCGCGGAAAGAAATCGCGCTCGACGACTTCGCAGATGGCCTGATTTTCAATTTCCATGGGCGCGTTCTTGACACCCCGGTACCACGGCAAACGGGCGCTGTAACGTTGGCCACCCACCAGAAACGGTACCGGCTCTTGCGCCTGCACCGGCGCGTTGCGCATCAGGTCGACGCCATGCGGGTTGGCGCGTGTGCCCAATGCCATGCCACCGGGGTTGACGATCGGCATGAACACCAGCCGCAGCGAGTCAAGTTGCTGGTGCAACGTGCTGTCCCACTGCAGGCGCATCACCAGGCTTTGCAGGTAGGCAATGACCACTTCAGCACCGATGCGCTCCAGTCCGTGGACACCGCCAAAATAACCCACGATGGGCACGCCCGGGTCGGGGTTGCCCAGGGAGATGACGTACACCGGCAACTGCTGGCAATTCGGCATGGCGACATGGCGCACCACGCGCACGTCGAGCTTGTCGGCACCGAGTTCAAGGATGCGCTCCAGCGCGGAGAGTTCAGGCAGTTGGGTGCGCGTCACGAATCACCGATCTAAAGGCATGTTGAATCCCGATTGGGGGAGCTTACTATGCGCCGGGCCCTCAAATTAACCCCCGTGAGGTACCAGACTCAAGCGTCCGGGTTAGACATCAAAGGGTCACGGACAGGTGTTACAGGCGGCCAGCGCGAAGGCACGCCTGCGAATCAGCGCTGCGCCTGCAGTTCTTGCGCGTCGCGCTCGTAGGCCGCCAGGCGGCGCACGGCGCGATCTCGCTGCTCGGGGGTGGTCATGTTGTGCACCTCGGCAAAAGTCTGGCAACTTTCCCTCAACAGCCTGTCGCTGTAGCTGCGGTAGATTGGGTTGGGTGACTGAACGAAGCGATCAAGGTGGGCGCGTAGCATGGCCGTCATGACTGCCGGTTCGGGCCTGGTCGGGGCGCTGTTGGCCAGGCGCAGGATCTGCAACAGGTCTTGCTGGCGTCGCAGTCGCTCGCCGTACATCTGTTGCGGATCAAACGCTGAGGCTGTCAACCTGGTGCGCCATGCAAGCCGCTGGCGCGCATCAAGCGGGCCGTAAAACTGTTCGCTGCGCTCCACACTATTTTTGAAACGTCTCTCAAGGCGATCAGCCGCGCTGCCATCGAGCCAGTCCTCGCGCCACTGGGTATTGGTCTTGTCGAACTTGCGCTCGATGTGCGAGATCTGGTCTGGCCCCAGGCTCATTGCCAGCGCCACCATGGCGGGTTCGGCCTGAACACTCAGAACCAGCAGTCGCTCACGCACCTGATCGACCAGGGCGCAGACTGGCTCTGCCGCCAGGTCGGTGCCTGCCAGGCGCTGGGTTTTTTGCAGCAGGCTGATGATTTTTGGCAGTTCTTCGGTGCGATGCCAGTGCAGCAATCGGTCCAGTTCGCCACGTACGCTCAAGGTCTGGGGCTCGTTGAAGTCGACGTAGGTATCCAGCCACCAATAGCCCGCGTCGGGCAGATGGTTGTAAACCAGCCTCACTGCGCTGCAGGCTGGAAAAATGGCTATCGCCAGAATGGTCACCAGCAGCCTGATAACCCGAGGCCACGGATGAATTGGCCACAGCATTTTTTGAGATTTGAAGGTTTCGGACATGAACAAGAAAAACGCTGTAGTGGAGGTGATGGTCATGGCCCGGCCAAGGGCCTGCGCATGGGGTGCAAATGGTTCAAAGTGTGGCAGCTTTTGGCCGCACGTGCCTTGGCGCCAGTTGTAGGATTGCCAACGCCATCATCGACGCCGGCGCAGTGATTCACCCCATGACCCGCATTGCAGGCACTCAAGTGCCTGGTTTGGACATCAAACTGTCACGAACATGCCGTACCTTTGACGGTCTTGAATAACGGAGTCATGCACATGTTTTTCAGAATCCATTTTTTCCGTTGGCTCGCCATTCCGGCCTGTGTGATCGCGGGGGCGATGGAATTGGCGGCGCTGCAACGCAGCAAGCTGGTGAGCCGCAAGTCTGGTTTGGGTGTTTGACGCCATGGTTGAAGCCGCAACGCCCCATGCACCGATTGCTTTGGACACAGCCGCTGCTGAGTTTTTGCCGGAGGCAACCGCATTGTGGGATGAAGCTGTGTGCGGCGCACTCATGGCGCAGATTTGGGCGCTGCGCACAACGCTGCTGGCGCGCGAAGCAGGCATGCAGCCAGCGCTGGATCAGGTGTTGCCCGCGCACCGGGACAGCGCGCGCAACCTGATTCACTATCTGGGCCTGCGCGCGGTGGAGTTGCGCGCATTGCAGGAGCAACTGGCATGGTTGGGTTTGTCGTCTTTGGGTCGCGCCGAGTCGCATGTGCTGGCCAGTCTGGACAAGGTGCTGGGGCTTTTGCACAAGCTGACCGGACAGGCCTGGCAAGACCACTCGCTGGAGGAACCACTGGGGCGTGTCAGCAGCCGAGCCTTGCTTGCGCACAACACCCATGAGTTGTTGGGTGATGTGCCCCAAGGCCGTGCCGTGCGCATCATGGTCACCTTGCCAAGCGAGGCGGCTGCCGATGAGTGTGTGGCGCGTGACCTGGTGGCCGCCGGCATGGACATTGCCCGCATCAATTGCGCCCACGACGGCCCGGCCCAGTGGTTGCAGATGGCCAAACACGTGCGCAAGGCGGCCAAGGCGGCCCGGCGAAACGTCAAGATTTTGATGGACCTGGGCGGACCAAAAATTCGCACGGGCGACATCGCGCCCGGCCCGGCGGTGCTCAAGCTCAGGCCGAGCAAAGACGTGTACGGGTTTGTCTACCGTCCGGCACGTCTGGGTTTGCAGGCCATGGGCCGACATGACCCCATGCAAGAGGTGGACGCCTGCATCGGCGTCTGGGAAGACTGGCTGAAACGGCTCAAGGTTGGCGCCAGCATTGAATTCACCGATGCACGCGGTGCCAAGCGCCATTTGCTGGTGACCCATTGCGGGCCTGAGGGCGCAGTGGCGGAAAGTTTGCGCACCTGTTACTTCACGCCTGAGACGGTGCTGCATCTGGTGCACCCGAACCACAAGAAAAAACACTCCAGCCTGGTGTGCCACATTGAGCACCAGCAAGGCGCCTTGCACCTGAAACCGGGCGACTGGCTACATTTGACCCGCGATGGGCTGGATCACCTGGTCAACCACGATGACATTGAGGGTGATCCCTTGTTGGCCGCACTGCGTGTGCCATGCACCTTGCCGCAGGTGATTGAACAAGTGAAAGTCGGGGAACGCATCTGGTTCGATGACGGCCGCATTGGTGGCGTGATCCGCCGTATTGCCGGGCAGGGTGTCGAGGTGGAAATCACCCAGGCTCGTGACAGCGGCGAAAAGCTGGTGGCCGACAAAGGCATCAATTTGCCGGACAGCCAGCTGGATCTGCCGGCGCTGACTGACAAGGACATGGCCGACCTGAACACCGTTGCCAAGGTCGCGGACATGGTGGGTTTGTCGTTTGTGCAGAAGCCCGAAGACGTAGCAATGCTGCGCGCACACCTGCACCGCCTGAAACGTGATGACATGGGGCTGGTGCTGAAAATTGAAACGCTGCAAGGTTTTGAAAATCTGCCAGAACTGATGCTAGCCGCCATGGCAGCAGGTTCTGCCGGCATCATGATCGCGCGGGGTGACCTGGCGGTGGAATGTGGCTTTGAGCGCATGGCCGAGGTGCAGGAAGAAATTCTGTGTTGTGCGGAGGCCGCACACATGCCGGTCATCTGGGCCACCCAGGTGCTGGAATCGTTGGCCAAGACCGGCTTGCCCTCACGCGCCGAAATCTCGGACGCCGCCTTGAGTGTGCGTGCCGAGTGCGTCATGCTCAACAAGGGGCCCTTCATCACCGATGCCATCCGCACCTTGGATGACATCCTGAACCGAATGGCGGGGCATCAAGCCAAAAAACAGCCTTTGTTGCGGGCGCTGCGCGCTTGGCGCGGCAGCCACCCGGCCACTTAAGCCGCTGAAACGATCCGGGTGGCCGGATCGTTCGGCTGGGACTGGATGAACTGGCCGGCTTACTTCACCACCAGCAGACTCCCATCCCACTTGGCGTGTTTTTCCAGCCCCACCAGGTTGGCCACTGTGGCGGCGATGTTGGACAGGCCGGCCCCACTGGTCCGGGCCAGCCCCAGCTTGCCACCGGTGACTTTGTCGAACAGGATCAGCGGCACCGGGTTCAGGGTGTGGGCGGTTTTGGCCTTGTAAGAGCCATCGGCATTGAGTGACGGCTGTTTGGTTTTTTTGTCCAGCTCGTACATCTCATCGGCATTGCCATGGTCGGCGGTGATCAGGGCCACACCACCCGCCGCCGCAATGGCCGGCAGTAGCCGTGCCAGCGCCAGGTCAACCGCTTCCACGGCCATGGTGGCAGCGCGGAAGTTGCCGGTGTGCCCCACCATGTCACCGTTGGCAAAGTTGCAGCGCAGCAGTTTGTAGTTGCCACTTTGCACGGCGGCGATCATGGCGTCGGTGATCTCGGCGGCCTTCATCCATGGGCGCTGCTCAAAAGGCACCACGTCGCTGGGCACTTCC
>CAISLL010000153.1 GCA_903886165.1 uncultured beta proteobacterium
GCCGTCAGCCACAGCTCCAGCCCGGTCGATGAGGTGTGCCACAGCGATAGTGGCAGCACACGCGCGGGCACACCCTGGGTGCCATCCCTTTGACCCTTTTCAAGCTGCGCCGCGCGGCCCAGGTCACCCAGCAGCCGCGCGCCCGCACCCTGGCTGTGCAACAGCAGCGCGGGGTCTTTGCCGCCACTGCGCAGGTAGGTGGCCAGCAGGGTCTTGAGCTTCACGCCCTGGTCACTGGCGCGCGGGTAGGCATAAGCCACGGCGCCGGTGGGGCACACCGTGCTGCAGGTGCCGCAACCCACACACAGGCTGGAGTTGACCTTGATTTGCTGATGATGCCTTTCGCTGCTGATGGCGCTGGCCGAACACACGTCGATGCAGGCAGTGCAACCTGTTTGTTCATTGCGGCTGTGGGCGCAGAGCTTTTGCTTGTAGGTGAAGAATTTGGGCTTCTCAAACTCACCCACCAGCTCGCGCCAGGCCAGCAGTGCCTTGAGGTCACGCCCATCCCAGTGCAGGTAGCCTTGTGGCTTGGCGTGCTGCGTGAAGGCGGCCACAGTTCGCAGGTCCAACACCAGATCGAACGTGTCGGTGTGGTTTTGCGACGAACGGTTGAAGTCGATGGCACCTGCCACCTTGCAGACCTTGAGACAGGCGCGGTGGGCGTCACAGGTCTTCAGGTCAATCTGGTAATCCAGGCCAATGGCATCTTCCGGGCACACCGCCAGACAGGCGTTGCAGCGGGTGCACAGGTCCAGGTCAATCGGGTTGGCCTGCTGCCAGGCCAACTCAAACGCACCAAGCCAGCCGGTCAGTGTCTGAATTTGCCCGCCCAGCACCGGAAAACGCCGCTCTTGCGCCGCACCCAGATCACCGACGCCCTGGGTGAACAGGGTGACATCGAGCGCATCACCCAACAGCTCAGCCGCACGCTCGGCCGCACCCAACTCACCAATGACCAAGACACGCCCGGCACTCCGGTACGTAACTGTGGCCACCGGATCAGGCTCGGGCAAATGCGCAGCGGCCAGCAAGGCTGCAATTTTTGGGCTGACTTTGGCGGCATCACGGCTCCATCCACCCAGTTCCCTGATGTTGACAAACTTGATGGGGGCCCCCAATTTGGCCTGATCCGCCAACTCGTTGAAAAGCCGGGTTTCCTGTGTGCAGGCCACCACCAGATTGTCACCCTTGCCCGCCGCTTTCAGGAACTCGGCGGCCTCGCGCCGGCACAGGCTGGAATGCAGCGTCAGGGTTTCATTCAGGCTTGCGCTCAGGGCCCTCGGGTCGAGCGGCATGGTCTGGTTGCAGTCGCAAATCAGTGTGGTCATGTGGGGTGTGTTCAATAGGGGTAGCTGGGGCCGAGGCAGGAGCGTCCTCGGTGACCGGGTCTTCTTCAAACAGGTTCAGAAACTTGGCACTCGCCATCTGGCGCAGCATGGCAGCGGGCATCGGGTCGGCCTTGGAATAATCGTCGATGTAGATGTCCAGGCCGTCCATCACGTTGTAGTGTGGGTCGGCAAAGAGCTTTTTCATGGCCGCGTTGCGAACCTCGGGTGCCACGTCGCGCGAAACAAATGGCGCAAAACTGCTGTCGGCGTTCAGGGCTTTGACGTCTTCCAGCGTGGGGGCTGGCACGGTGGCCTGAGGGGCTGCGGCACGCGGCTCGACCTCCTGGACAGCGGCTGGACGGTCTGGCGCTTTTGGCAAGACGGGTTCATCAACCGCCCTGCCCTCGCGCAGGGCTTGCTTGCGCTGCGACCAGCGGCCCAAAAAACCATCAGCCATGGGGGCCGCCTTGGCCACCGCCAAATGTTTTCCCGGTGCTGACCGATGCGGGGCTACCAAACCGGTCAGTGAGCGACTTGAAGCTCTCCGGCCGCTTGCGCCGCTTGGGCTCGATCACATGGTGCTGGTCTACAAAGGCCTGCAGCCACTGCACCACCGGCGCAGGGGCCGCCACTTGCTCCACGGTTTCCTGTGCATCCAGCCATCTGCCTGCGTCGTAATAACTCAGGCTCACCACCAGGGGCCGGGCAATCGGCTCATCGGCCACGGTAGCCTCATCTTCCATACGCCACAACACAAACCAGCTCGGCACATCGGTACTGGCATTGAGGTAATAACCCTCACCATCGTCCGTGAACAGTTCCACCTTCAAGCCCCCGTGTAACCAGCGCTGTGTGCTCTCATTTTGATAAAGCAGACGCGGCTCGGTGCCAAAGCCAGGCTCGTTCATGACCACGTCTTCCAGCTCCCAGCGCCAGGCCTGCCAGCGGCTGGCCGGGCCGGTGTTGGCAACACGCTGCATGATCACAGCAACATCAAGGGTGGGGCGTGGGTTCGACATAAGGCAGGGAACTGTAACGGATTGGCCGGTCCGTGCACGTGTCAGGGTCTCGCCGTCAGATCAGGGCCAGTTGCATCCGAGCGCACATGCAGCGTCAATACCAGACCGGCAGACTTCTCGAAGTCTGCAATCTTGCGGATGACCTGGGCGTCCAGCACCTGGTCCATGGGCAGCATGAACAGGCCACTGGGCGTAACGAGGTCACGCGAAAGCACCATACCAGTCTGCAGGGCATGCACCATGACTTGCGTCTCCATGACCACAGCCGGGGCGGCGCCGACGGGTACCAAAGGCTTCAGGAGCCCAAGCAGAACCGCCACCAGGGTCGGATCGTATCGTTTGCCACTGCCTTGAACAATCACGGCCAGCGCGTCTTCGGGTGTCAGGTGGCGCTGCGCCAGAACGCCGGCCTGCAGGTTGTCATAGTCGCTGGCCAGGGCCAGAATTCGTGCTCCCAGGGGAATGCTGTCACCAGCCAGACGCTGCGGAAAACCGGTGCCATCAAATCGCTCAAGCTGGGCGGCGATGAGGTCCACCGAGCCACTCAAGTCTGGCAGCGGCATCAGCAACTGCCTGGCACGGGCCGGGTGACTGCGGTACAGCTCAAGCTGGGCTGCATCCATATTGACCACGGGCATGGCCAACAATTCGTCGGCAAAGCCGACTTTTCCAACCTCGTGCAACAGGGCGGCAATAAAAACCTCTTGTGCAAGCCTGGCGTCAAGCTCGCATTTGACGGCCAGGCGCCGCGCCAGATCGGCAACCCTGCGTGCGTGGCCAGCCAGTTGACCACCGCGCAATTCCACCAGGGCAGTGAACACCTTGACCGAGGTGATGAAGTTGACCTTGAGTTTGTCGTTCACCCCCTGCAGCGACTCGTTGGCACTCAGCAGCCTCGCGCAGCGCGCCTGCACCAAGGCTTCCAGGTGGTCGTTGAGGCTGCGCAGTTCCTCGTTCTGATGGGCGACCAAGGCCTGCAGACGCCTTGCTTCAAGCTCCAGCGCCTTGCGCGCCAGCGCCTCATGCACGATCAACAAAATGTCGTTGTCATCCCACGGCTTGGCGATGTAGCGAAATATTTCACCCCGGTTGACGGCCTCGATGATCGAGCTGATGTCCGCATAACCGGTCAGCAGGAGCCGCACCGGATCCGGCCACCGGTTGCGCACATGCTCCAGAAACTGGGCACCGTCCATCTCCGGCATCCGCATGTCCGAGATGACCAGGTCAACCGGCTCCCTTTCCAGCAAATCCAGCCCGGCCTGGCCACCCTGCGCCAGAAGCACCTTATAACCCCGGGCACGAAACAGTCGGCGCAGCGCCGACAGGATGCTGGGCTCATCGTCGACACACAAGATGGTGAACACCTGTGCCTCACTGGCCGACGATACAGCCGGGCTGTCAGTCATGTCGTTCATGTAAGGCGGCCAGACGTCATGTCAGATGGTAGAAAACCGCTTGGCTTCATCGAGCATCGGCTTCAGGTCTCCGAGCGAGACCATGACCTCATCGAGCGTGCCACCCAGACGCTTTGCGATCTGAGGCGGCAGTGGCTCCAGCACTGGGCCACCGCCAAAATCGAAACCCAGCTTCTGGCTGATCTTGTTGGCCGCAAAGACGCAGGCCATCAAATCGGTGTCAAGCAGATGAGGCTCGTGCTGGTGTCCAATGGTGGCAATCAGATTCGGTGCAAAGCGCCACTTTTCTGCCAACATCGCACCAATGGCAGCGTGGTCCACACCCACAACCTCGCGCAGTGCCTGGCCCAACGATGTCTCATGCCAAAGGCTCGCCTCGCGTGCCTTGCGAAACTCAAGCGGCATGAATTGTGCAACCACCACTTTGCCAAAATCATGCAACAAGCCGGCAATGAAGCAGTCATGCGGGTCGGCATCTGCCACACGTTGGCCGAGTTGTTTGGCAATACCTGCCGTGGCCAGCGAATGCAACAGATACTGCGGACCATCAAAGCCAGCCTCGGGCGTGGCTGGCAGCATGCCGATGGCAGCAATGCTCAAGGCCAGGTTCTTGATCGTGTTGAAACCCAGAAACACCACCGCATGGTCAATGGAGGTGATCTGTTTGGACAGGCTGTAGTACGCGGAATTGACCACGCGCAAAACCTTCACCGTGATGACCGGGTCTTTGTCAATCACCCGCACCAAATCCTTGGGTGAACAATTCATATCCCGCGTGAGTGCAAGAATGCTCCTGACGCTCCTGGGAAATGCAGGCATGCCTTCAACGGCGGCAGCCAGTTTGGGGGAGAGATCGGAACTCACGGCAATGCAGGTCTTTCAAGGGCGCGCAAAACACCCACTTTAATTGATTTGACAGCCCCAAAACATGTCGATGGACTGAAATACATGGCAGCGGTGCACCGGGTTCCCCATACCGGGCCGGAACGCCGGAATTCTTTGATTTGAATCAAATGCTGGTGTTTTCCCGCGTTCGGTAACTGCAAAAAGATTGAAAATGGTGCGGTTTGCGACCCACAATGTCACCAACAACCGATTTGCAAAGACGGTGGTTGTTCCCACCTGTTTGCCTACCTACTTCTGGAATCGCCGCATGACCTCTGAGGACCCGACTTCGGTTTCAAGCCCAACGCCCGCAGGTGCAGTCACGGGTGCGACGCTGCTCTTTGTGGATGACGAGCCATCCATTCTGAGCGCCCTGCGCCGCCTGTTCCGCCCACGTGGCTACAAGATCCTGACCGCAGAAAGTGGCGCCGCCGGGCTTGCGCTCCTTGAGCAGGAGCCGGTCGACCTGGTGATTTCCGACATGCGCATGCCTGAGATGGACGGCGCGCAGTTTCTCGAAAAGGTACGGGCACAACATCCCGCCACCATGCGCCTTCTTTTGACTGGTTATGCGGATGTGACATCCACCATCAACGCCATCAACAAAGGTGAAATTTATCGTCACATTTCCAAACCCTGGGATGACAACGACATCCAGTTGATCGTGCAAAAGGCCCTTGAACACAAGCGGCTGGAGTCGGAAAACCAGCGCCTGCTGGCGCTCACCACTCAGCAGAACGAGGCCCTGAAAGAACTCAATTCCGGCCTGGAGCAACGGGTCAAGGACCGCACTGCCGAGATCGAGCAGGTCAACAGCTTTCTGAACCTGGCCAACGACAAGCTCAAGGCCAATTTCATCACCTCGATCAAGGTGTTCTCGGGTCTGATCGAGCTGCGCGAAGGTGCGGTCGCCGGCCACGCGCGTCGCGTGGCCGATCTTTCCCGCAAGATTGCAGTGCGCATGGGCCTGGACGCCCAGGCGCAACAAGACGTGTTTGTGGCTGGCCTGCTGCACGACATTGGCAAGATCGGCTTTTCTGACTCCCTGCTGGGCAAGCCCGTCTCAAAACTCGGCAGCGACGACGTGTCGCGGTATCGCAAGCATGCCTTGTCGGGCGAGGCAGCGCTGATGCCGCTGACCGAGTTGCTGGGTGTGGCCAAAATCATCCGCGCGCACCATGAACGTTTTGATGGCCAGGGTTTCCCTGACCGGGCGCTTGGCCTTGCGATTCCCTTTGGCGCCCGCATTGTGGCGGTAGCCAACGACTACGACGGCCTGCAGATCGGCACCCTGTCCGAACGCCGGTTTCCCTCCGACGAAGCCAAAACCATGTTGCTGCAAAGCCGTGGCAAACGTTATGACCCCCAGGTGCTGGATGCCTTTGTTGAAATCATTGGTGCGCCCAGGGAGGAGGTGGGCCGTGACCGCGAGATTTCAGCCGACGCGCTTGAGCCCGGCATGGTGTCTGCCAGGGACATCCTGAGCCGCGATGGCACCCTGCTCCTTGCCGCCGACTATGTGATGGACGCCACCATCGTGCGCCAAATCCAAGAGTATGCCAACCGTGAAGGGCTTCGGCTGATGGTGCATGTGCGCACCGACAAAAAGTTCCATGTCTGACACTCCCAATGCCACCGGCACAACCACCATGAGCGATCAAGAACATGAAGGGCACCTGCTGGCTCAACCCAGCCTTCAATCCATGGCCGCATGCATCGCCGGCCTGTTGATCGGCTGGCCAGTGATCCAGATTGTGGGCGACAAAGGCCAATGGACCCTGTTCCTCTACGTGTTCACCGTCTGGGCCGCCCTGGTGCTGCTGCTGGTCTTCATTGGCCACGCCATCGCACAATCTGGCCGGCCCGACGATTCGACGACCGGCCCCGGTCAGAACTGAACCTGGCAGGGAACCAGCCCCGTGTTCACGCCAATCAACCTGCTGCTCGTCGTTTCGCTTTACTTTGTATTTTTGGGAGTCTGCGGCCGGTGGGCCGAAAAGCGCGCGCTGCAAGGCCGTGACCCCACACGCAATGGACTGGTTTATGCCCTGTCACTGACGGTGTATTGCACCTCCTGGACATTCTTTGGCAGTGTCGGCAGCGCCGCCAACAGCGGCATGTTGTTCAGCACCATCTACCTGGGCCCTACCCTGATGATGTTCCTGGCCTGGGGCACGATCAGGCGCCTGATCCGCCTGCGCAAGGAATACAACATTGCCAGTCTGGCCGATCTGCTGACACAGCGCTACGGGCAATCCCTGCGGCTGGGCATGTTCATCACCCTGGTATTGCTGATGGGCATGATCCCTTATGTCGGGCTGCAGTTGCGCGCCCTCGTCGGATCATTCACTTTGCTGACCGGCATCGAGCACAATCACAGCACGCTATGGCAAGGGCATTACGCGGACGAGGTTTTTGTGGTGCTGATTGCCCTGCTCACCTGTTTCTTTGGCCTGCGCCGGGTTGACAGCCGTGTGCGCCAGACCGGACTGCTGGCCGTGCTGGCAATTGAATCCGTGGTCAAACTGCTGGCTTTCCTGGCTGTCGGATTCTTTGTGGTGTACGGGCTCTTTGACGGCATAGGTGACCTCAACACCCGCCTGCAGGCACATACAGGTTTGCAGCAGCAACTGTTGGACCGCAGCATGGAGGGCAGAGACTACCTCAACTGGGTCACTTACCTGCTCTTGTCGATGGGCGCCATCGTGCTGTTGCCCCGCATGTTTCACGTGATGGTGGTGGAAAACGACGACGAGCACCACCTGGCCACCGCCGTGTGGTTATTGCCCTTATACCTGCTGCTGATCTCATTTTTTGTCATGCCGATTGCAGCCGCCGGCTTGCTGCTGGGTTACCCTGCCACCAGCGCTGACTGGTTCGTGCTTTACCTGCCGCGCGACCTGAGCGGCCCTGCGCTCACACTGGTCACCTATCTGGGCGGCGTGTCAGCAGCCATAGGCATGGTCATGGTGGCCTGCACCAGCATGGCCCTGATGTTCTCCAACCACATCGTGCTGCCCCTGTTGGGGCGATTGAGCCGCGACACGACTGGTCGTTTGAACATCTTGCCGATGCGCTGGGCCCTGGTGTTTGCCATCGTCCTGATGGCACACCGGTTTCAGGATGGCCTGCAGAACTCTTATCTGCTGATACAAATGGGGCTGATCTCATTTGCCTCGGTGATCCAGTTTGCACCAGCCTTGCTTGGCGCCTTGTACTGGCGAAGGGGCAGCACCACGGGCGCGTGGTGGGGCTTGGTGCTGGGCTGGGCGTTCTGGTTTTACACCTTGCTTTTGCCAGCGGCAGCGCGAAGCTTCCTGGACGACTATTCCTGGGTGTTGCTGGGCCCGTGGGGCCTGAGCTTCTTGCGGCCGGAAGCCCTGTTTGGCCTGGACCTTCAGTCCACCATGTTCAACGGCGTGTTTTGGTCGCTGGTCTTCAATGTCTTGGGTTATGTCGTCGGCTCGATGCTGCGCCCGGCCAAAGACAACGAGCTTGAGGCCCGCCAGCGTTACCTGGGCTTGAACGAGCACCGTGCCGGCAAGGCAATCGATGCCGGGGCATTGAGTGAGGTGCGACTTTCGGCACCAACAATATGGGAAAAGTTGGCGAACCTGCTGGCACGCTATTTGCCGGGACCAGAGGCGAAGCAGGCACTGATCGACCTCAAGGCAAAATCTGCCTTGCCTGACGCTCCCCACCTGTCAGGCAACGAATTCATGGATCTGACCCAAGCGGTCGAAAACCGCCTGGCCGGTGCCATTGGCTCAGCCATGGCCCGCCAGGCGGTCACCGCAGGCATGCAACTGTCTGAACGGGACGCAAAACGCATGCAGGACACTTACACCCAGGCGCTGGCAGAACTCAAGATCACACCGCAGCAGTTGCGCGAGCGGGTTGATTACTTCCGCTCCATGAACGACATGGCGCAACGGCACGCGCAACAACTCGACGAAAAACTGCAGGCCCTGGAAACCGCTGCCAAGGCACGCCAACACGCCGATGCAGCCCTGCGCGAGAGTGAAGACCGTTTTCGGTCGCTGGCAGATTCGGCGCCGGTCATGATCTGGATGACGGCCAGCATGGATGGCCAGGACTATGACAACCGGGCCTGGAAAAAATTCACCGGCCATGAATCGGCCAATGATGCGCCAGTGGACTGGCACACACTGGCGCATCCGGATGACCGTGATGCGGCGCTCATCAAACTTGACGACGCCATGGAGTCCATGAATGGCACGGTCATGCAACTTCGCATGCGCAACGCCGTTGATGACTACCGTTGGCTGAACGTCCAGATCACGCCCCGGGTGTCGGCGGACAACATGTTTCTTGGCCTGATTGGCTCGGCCATTGACATCACCGACCTCAAGGAAGCCGAAGCCACGTTGCGCCGGTTCAGCGAAAAGCTGCAGGAAGAGGTGAGCCTGCGCACACAGGAGCTACAGCTCTCGCTGCAATCGGTTCGCGACAACGAGGAAACCATCCGCAGCATCACCAATTCGGCGCAAGACGCGGTCATCATGCTCGATGCCACCGGCAAGGTGTCGTTCTGGAACACTGCGGCCACCCGCATTTTTGGCTGGAGCAGTGAAGAGGCTGTGGGCACCAAGCTGGACAGTTTTTTGGTGCCCGAGCGTTTTCGCGACGCGCATCGCCATGCTTACCAGAACTTTCAAGACGGCGCCACCGGCCACGTCATGGGCAGCAAAGTCGAATTGACTGCCATGACCCTGCAGGGACGTGAAATTCCGGTGGAGTTGTCGCTGTCTGCCACCACCTTGCGGGGTGAATTGCACGCGGTCGGCCTGCTGCGTGACATCACCGACCGCAAGGCCGCCGAGGCCGCCCTGTCACAACGCTTTCAGGAGCTGCAGGACCTCAACGCGCGTCTGGAAGAAGCACAAAACCAGTTGCTGCAATCAGAAAAGATGGCCTCCATCGGCCAGTTGGCCGCCGGTGTGGCGCACGAGATCAACAACCCGGTCGCATTCGTCAGCTCCAACCTGGGCACCCTGCGCACCTACTCGCAGCAAATGCTGGAGCTGATTGCCGAATACGAGCTGGCCGAACCTGAGTTGACTGACCCACAACGTGTCGCCAGGCTTCGTGCCCTCAAGGACGCCCTTGACCTTGAATTTATGCGCGAAGACTTGCCATCGCTTCTGACCGAAAGCGAGGACGGCCTGCACCGCGTGCGCAAGATCGTGCAGGATCTGAAAGACTTCTCACACGTTGACGGATCAGAATGGTTGTCCGCAGACATCAATGCCGGCATCGACACCACACTGAATGTGGTCTGTAACGAGCTCAAGTACAAGGCTACCGTGACCAAACACTATGGCGTGCTGCCACCCGTGGTGTGCCTGGCATCGCAGCTCAATCAGGTGTTCATGAACATGCTGGTCAACGCCGTGCAGGCCATTGAGACCCACGGCACCATCACCATCACCACGGCACATGCGGGCGACTGGGTTTGGGTCGAGGTGCGTGACAGCGGCCGGGGCATGACTGACGAGGTGAAGAAACGTATTTTCGAGCCATTCTTCACCACCAAGCCCGTCGGCAAGGGCACCGGGCTGGGTCTGTCGCTGTCGTTTGGCATCATCAAGAAACACCAGGGCCGCATTGAGGTCGAGTCAGTTCCGGGCGAGGGCACCAGCTTCAAGGTCTGGCTGCCAGTGAAACAGGTGGAGTCAGGGCAGCTTGAACCACAAAGTGAACAGGGTGAAGATAAATCATGACATTCAAGTGGGACAAGTTCTTCGAAACCGGTGTGGAGATTATTGACCGGCAACACCTGGGCCTGGTGGCCTTGATCAATGACGTGGCGCCCCTGCTCGTCGGCTACGATGACCCTGATCGCACCCAAATAGAGGTTTTGCTCGACAAACTGTTTGCCTATGCTGCCATGCATTTCAAGACCGAAGAGAGTCTGATGGCCTTGCAGGGGGTGGACGCGCGCTATTGCCACCATCACGGCGCGATCCATCAGCAGTTTATTGACCAGCTTGTCGACATGCGGGCCGCCTTTGGCGCCGGCCGCGGCACCAACATCGGACCCAACCTGCTCAAATTCCTGACCAGCTGGCTCACCATCCACATCCTCAACGAAGACCGGCACATGGCCCGGCAACTGACGCTGATCAGCAGCGGTGTGGCTCCGCAAGCGGCATACAGTGCCGTCGCCGCTGACGTGCGCGCGGACGACCCGGCCCGAAATGCACTGGAGGCTGCCCTGATTGACGTCTACGCAGTCCTTGAAGATCGCAACAAATCCCTTCATGCCGCCAACCAGGACCTGATCCAGGCGCGTGACCAGCTGGAACTGAGGGTAGAGGAACGCACCCGTGACCTCTCTGCAGCCCTTGAGCAAACCCGGATCACACAGGTCCAGTTGCTTCAATCCGAAAAAATGGCGGCTGTGGGGCAGCTCGCGGCAGGTGTCGCTCATGAAATCAACAACCCGATCGGCTTCATCAACTCCAACCTCGGCTCGCTGAAAACCTATGTGGCCCAGCTGCTTGAAGTGATTGCCGCGTACGAGGGCATGAACACGGCAGCCCCAACAGATGCAAGCCGGCTGCGGCTTGAGCGGGCCTGTGCGGCCGCCGACCTGAACTACCTGAAAACCGACATCACCGAACTGCTTGACGAGTCCATGCAAGGCTTGGGGCGAGTGACAAAAATTGTCCAAAACCTCAAGGATTTTTCCAACATTGACCAGGCCGGGTGGCAGGATGCCAACCTCAACGCCGCTCTGGAATCGACACTGGACGTGCTGGCAAGCCAATTGCAGGACAAGGCCACGATCACAAGAAAATTCGCCGTATTGCCCCCATTGCGCTGCGTGCCATCGCAGCTTAACCAGGTGTTCATGAACCTGCTGCTTAATGCAGTCCAGTCTCTTGAAGGCACTGGCCGACCCGGGCAGATTGAGGTAGCCACCGGCTGTTCCGATGACGAGGTATGGGTGCGCATCAGCGACAACGGCCGTGGCATGCCGCCGGCCGTGCGGGCCCGGATATTTGAGCCGTTTTACACCACCCAGGCGGTTGGCAAGGGCACGGGCCTGGGTCTGTCGGTGGCATTCGACATTGTTGAAAAAAAACACGGCGGGCGCATCGAGGTCGACAGCAC
>CAISLL010000154.1 GCA_903886165.1 uncultured beta proteobacterium
AACCCGACGATGACGAAGGTGACCAACTCGACCATGCCTGGGGGTTGGAGGCGGATTCCAGACTGGCTTGCTGTGTCAGGCTGGCGGGTGCCGACCTCACCGTGGAATTCCCGAAACACACCCGCAACCATGCGCGGGAGCATTGAGCCTGTCAATCTGAGGCACTCGCCACCGACAGCGCCGTCTTCACCACCACCTGGCGCAGCACAAAGCTGGAGTGCACACCGGTCACCCCTTCGATGCGGGTGAGTTGGTTGAGCAGCAGCGCCTGGTAATGGTCCATGTCACGCACCGCGACCTTGAGCTGATAGTCGGCATCCTGCCCGGTGATCAGCAGGCACTCCATCACCTCGGGCAGCAGACTCACCGAGGTCTCGAAGTTGGCAAACCGCTCAGGGGTGTGCCGATCCATGGCGATGTGAATCAGCGCCATCAAGGACAAGCCCAGCTTTTTGGCATCCAGCAACGCGCGGTAACCCTGAATCAGGCCCGACTCTTCCAGCGCCCGTACCCGGCGCAGGCAAGGTGAAGGCGACAGGCCAATGCGGTCGGCCAGGACCTGGTTGTTGATGCGGCCATCCACTTGCAGGGTCTCAAGAATTTGCCGGTCATAACGGTCAATTTTCATAATCTGCCAATATTTATCTAAATGAAGGCAGAGTATGCCAAATTTAGTCAGATACAAGGCAACAACGCAATCTTCTGCCTTGGCCACTGGCCTACACTGAATCCATCTGTTACCCACAGCCCCAGCCACACGGCATCACGCCGCTGTGGCGCAGTTTGGCCCCACAAGGGCCAACATTGCATGTCAGAAGGAATCCCGCAGGCCAACCCACGGCCTGCGGGGCATGACAAAGTCCTGGTCTGGTTGGCCCAACTTTTTCCCACTTTTCAGCTTTGAGCCGTCATCCTGAGATGGGTAGACAGCCGTAGGCCTCGACCCAATAGCTGACTGTCTGGAAGACTTCAATGCCGGTCAGCTTTCTGGTGATTCAGGTCATGCATAAAAACCACCGGTTGACAGCCAAGGCGCAGATACATACCATGAAAGATACCACTCACTAAAAGGGCTCAACATGCGCCAAACTGCCAAAATATTTGCCACAGGTCGCAGCCAGGCGGTGCGCTTGCCGCTGGAGTTTCGCTTTGATGTCGCAGAAGTGTTTATCCGCCACGACCCCGTCACGGGTGATGTTGTCCTGTCACGCAAGCCCACGGATTGGCAAGGCTTGCTGGATGTAGTGACAAAAAACACAAACGAAGACCTTTTGATTGAGCGCCGCCAAACCCAGACCCGGCGCGACCCCTTTGAGGGTTACCAGGAATGAGTCAGCGTTACCTGCTCGACACCAATGTGATCAGCCACCTCATGCAGGGGCGTGATGCTGCATTGCTGGCGCGCTTGACACAACTCCCCGTGGGGCAGGTCGTGATGTCCAGTGTGACCTTGGCAGAACTGGAATACGGCTTGCACCGCAAAGGGCAGCCCGTTCGCTTGAGAAATGCCCTGACTCAAGTGCTGCTGCGCATGGACGTGCTGCCTTGGAATGAGGAAGTTGCCACGTGTTACGGCGAATTTTGCGCCACGCTGGAAGCCCAAGACATCAATCTCGGCAACTTCGACATGATGATCGCCGCCCATGCCGTGGCTGTGAACGCCACCCTGGTCAGCCGTGACAAGGCATTTGCGCAAGTGCCTGACCAACGTTTGGCACTGGAGATTTGGTAGCCACATTTCAAACCTGCCCGACTGTTTGGCTTGGCCGTGCTTAACCCGCAGCAAGCCGCCAAGTGTGAGCGGGCTGTTCCCCAAGCTGACGGATCAGTTTTTGCGCGATGTGTTTGACTCTGATCGGGCCAGTGCCTGGCTGGTCACACAATACCAGCAAGGGCTACAGCCTGGTTGAACCATATAAATTGATCAACAACAAATGCATTTGGTACCTGGCGGCTTGGGACGATGATGGCGCGCTCCAGTTCTGCAAACACACCGGTCTGTTCGCGCAGGTCTTCATGGTGGTGGCCTTTGACCAGACAGCTATCCCCCTTTGCGATATGTCATTCGCAGCGGCTAGCCCAAAGAGTTATACATAAACTTTGCCTCAATCTCATACTGTATATGTGATGACAGCTATTAATAGTGAAGCGAATAACGGGGCGAGTGTCAATGTCTGTTAACCCCATCCGCAACAACGCCGATTTGCGTGCCGCGTTCAAACAACTGGAACTGGCATTTCAGGCACCAACCGGTCAGAGCAGGCCGGTGACCGTGACGTGTCTCCAGCCAGCATTACTTGCAGTTGCTCGAAGAACAAGCGCAAACCGGGCAAAATATCGTCGTCATTGCAGCACGTTAGTTTGACCCCGAGCCATCCCCCATGACACTTCGTGAACTCCTGATCAATGCCTACCAATGGGCCGACGTACATGCGCTGACGCTGCTGTTGGCTGCGCTTGCCTGGGGCCTGGGCGGCACCTTGCTGGCGCGCGTGGCCAAAGGTGGGCGCAGCGATCAGGATGGCCGCGTGATTGCCAGTGTGGTGATTGGCGGTGCCGTGTTGCTGCTGGTGGTGGCATTGCTGGCTTCCGGCGTGGCGCATGTGGCTTTCAATCAGGGGCTGATGGATACCAACGCGCTGCTGCTGTTGGCACCGCTGGTCTGCGTATTGGTCAGTGTGATCGGGATTCACCGGGTGTTTCCCTTGAGTGAGCTGGCCAGCGTGCGCACGCTGCGTGATCTGGCCGGGTTTGCGGTGGCCTGTATGGCGCTGCTGTGGCTGCTGTCCAAGTTTCGCGGATGGGGGGTAGCGTTTCTGGGTGGCCTGGGCAGCCTGGCGTTGATCTGTCTGCTAGCCGCGCTGTTGCTGCGGGTTTTGTACAAGCGAGCGTTTGAAGAACACGGGTGAAATCCAAAATGTTGGCATCGGCGGCGGCAAGGGTGAGCGCCGCACACTGTCACGATCGAGTTTGAGGGATTCACGGTTGGTGGCTTGTACCTCAGCCCTACCAAGACATCACCCGGTTCTGACCGCCCTGTCTGAAACAGCACATTTCCGACACGCACCCGCCACTGCCGAGCCCGGCAACCCGCAGCA
>CAISLL010000155.1 GCA_903886165.1 uncultured beta proteobacterium
AGGTGGCGTGCTCGGGGCCCAGCACCTTGTCTGCCGCCATGTACAGCAGGATGGTGCCAAACAGCGCCTGGGCGATACCGACCCCGCACAGAATGAAGTATTTCCAGGCCGCTTCCAGGCTGGCGGCGGTGCGGTAGACACTGACCAACAGCACGGTGGTCAGCGTGGCGGCTTCCATGGCCACCCAGATGATGCCCAGGTTGTTGGTGGTGAGGCCCAGCAACATGGTGAAGCTGAACAGCTGGTACATGCTGTGGTACAGGCGCATGCGCGGCGGCGTCATCTTGCCGTGGTCCTGCTCGACACGCATGTAGGGGCGCGAAAAAATGGCGGTGGTCAAGCCGACAAAGGCGGTGAGCGTGACCATGAAGACATTCAGCGGGTCAATGAAAAACTGGCCGTGCCACAGCAGCTGCGGCCCGTTGTCAATCACCTGCGCCGTGAGCACACACGCCGCCAGAAACGTCAACACACTGAACACCACATTGACATCACGCGCATAGGCGCGGTGCCCGGTCAAGGCCAGCACCAGGCCCCCAACCAATGGCACACCCAAGACAAAAGACAGCGCATTCATGCTTAGTCTTCCTTGAGGGTTTCAAGGTTGGAGATGTCCAGACTGTCAAATTTCTCGCGAATCTGGAACATGAACACACCCAAAATCAACACGCCCACCAACACGTCCAGAGCAATGCCAAACTCGACAATCATCGGCATGCCGTTGGTGACGGTGGTGGCAGCAAAAATCAGCCCGTTTTCCATCGACAAAAAACCGATCACCTGCGGGATCGCCTTGGAGCGGGTGATCATCATCATGAGAGACAGGAACACGCATGCCAGCGCGATGCCCAGCGAGCCACCGGCAATGGAATCCGACAAACGCGACACCGGCAAAGCCAGACTGAACGAAAAAATCACCAGCGCAATACCAACCAGCATGGTGGTCGGCACGTTCAGCAGGGTCTCCACGTCCCAGCGCACATTGAGCTTGCGGATCATGCGGTGCAGCATCCAGGGAATAAAAACCACCTTGAGCACCAGCGTCAATGTGCCAGACACATACAGGTCAGGCTGGTTCGTCACATAGGCCAGCAAAAACGAGGTGGCCACCAGCGCCCCGCCCTGCATCATGAAAAGATTCACCAACGAGACAATGCGGCGCTGCGAAATCATCGCAAACGACAGCAGCAATATCAGCGTGGCAAACAGGTTGATCAGCTGCGGAGCGAATTTGAGCATCATGCGCCCACCCCCAGCAGCACGTTCACCAGCAGCCCAATCACGGCGATCAAAAACGCCGTGCCCAGAAACTCGGGCACCCGAAAAATCCGCATCTTGGCGCTGAACGTCTCCATCAGTGCCAGCAGCACACCGCCCACTGCCAGCTTGAACACCAGCACCGGCAGCGCCAGCAGCAAGGCCAGCGGAGATTGGGCCTCGGCCACGCCCCAAGGGAAAAACAGGGCCAGGCCGATGCAGGAATACGCAAACAACTTGAGGCTGGCTGCCCACTCAAGCAAGGCAAGATGGCGCGCTGAATACTCCAGAATCAGCGCCTCATGCACCATGGTGAGCTCCAGATGGGTGTCGGGGTTGTCCACCGGCACACGCGCGTTTTCCGCCAGTGACACCATGGTGAAGGCCACGCCAGCCAGCAGCATGCTGGGGTAAATGGCCAGTTCGCGGTGCGCCAGCGTTTCCACAATGGCGGTGAGCGAGGTGGAGCGCGTGATCATGGACGCGCAAAACAGCACCATCAACAAGGCTGGCTCGGCCAGGAAACCGACCAGCATTTCACGCCGTGCGCCAAGGCTGCCAAAAGCCGTGCCCACATCCATCGCAGCCAGCGAAATGAACACCCGTGCCAAGGCAAACAGACCAACCAGCGCAATCGCGTCCGCCGCCGGTGACAGCGGCAGGTCGGTGGAGAGCGTGGGAATGATCGCGCAGGCCAGCAGCATGCAACTGAAAATCACATACGGCGCAGTGCGGTACAGGGGCGAGGCGTGTTCTGCCATAACCGACTCCTTGTTGAACAACTTGTGCAGCATGCGGTAGGGCTGCAACAAGCCAGGCGCCGATTTGTTTTGCAGGCGCGCGCGGCACTGGTTGATCCAACCGGTGAGCAACGGTGCCAGCACCAGGGCTGTCACCAGAGCCAGGAGCTGCGAAAACGCACCCAGCCAGCTCATCGTTTCACCGCCAATAACACCACAATCAGCGTCACAAAGCTGTACATCAAATACACGGCAATACGCCCCTGCTGCATGATGCCGATGACCCTGGAGATCCGCTCCACCAGTTTCGCCACCGGCAGATACACCCAGTACCACAAGGGGTCTTCCACCGTAACCTTGTAGGCCGGTTGCGCGTCAAACGCGGTGGGATGATGCCGTTTGATGCGAAAAAAAGGCTCAAAAATCTGCCGGATGGGCTGACCAAAACCCTCTGCAGTGTCCTGCATGCGCGCGCTTTGCCACGGAAAGCCGCAGTCCCACGCTGGCACCCGGCGCAAGCGCCCGTGGTAGAACTTGCGCACCAACACAAAGGCAAGACCAAAACTGGCCAACACACCAAGCAGGAAAATGGCGGGCGCGTAACTGGCCCGCTCAACGTTGACCGGCACCAGCAACCAGCCGCTGTCGGCCACCGTGTGCGCCAGGCCAGCGTCGACCAGAAATCGGGTGGTCGGGTCAATCAGGGCAATCACCTGGTTCGGAAACAGGCCCAGCACCACACAGCCCAACACCAGCCACACCATGCCCAGGCGCTCCCAAGGCCCGGCGTCGTGCGCCCGCGACAAACTCTCTTCGCGCGGCTGGCCCAGAAAAATGACGCCAAAATACTTGACCATGGTGAACCCGGAAAGTGCGGCAATCAGGGCAATCAGGGCAGCCATCACCGGCACCAGCATGTCAAGAAAAGAACTCGGCAATCCGGTGGTGAACAGGAAACTCTGCAGCAGCATCCATTCGGCAACAAATCCGCCAAACGGTGGCAAACCGGCACATGCCAGCACCCCCATCAGCGTGGGCCATGCGACCCAGGGCATGGTACGAATCAGCCCACCCAACTTGCCCAGACTGCGCTCGCCGGTGGCATGCATGACCGCACCGGTGCTGCAAAACAGCAGGCTTTTGAAGAAGGCGTGGGCCAGCATGTGGTACATGGCTGCGGTCAGCGCCAGCGCCGACAAGGCCTTCATGTGGTAGGCTGAAAACAGAAGTGACAAGCCAAAACCGGCGCAAATCAGCCCGATATTTTCAATGCTTGAATACGCCAGCAAGCGTTTCATCTCAACCTGAACAGTTGAAAACACCACGCCAAAAAGGGCCGTGGCCAGGCCGACGCCCATCAGGAGCACACCCCACCACCAGATTTGCTCTTGCAGCAGATCGAACCCGACGCGCAAGATGCCATAAAGCGCAATCTTGAGCATCACCGCACTCATCAGCGCAGAAAAGGGCGAAGGCGCCGCCGGGTGCGCCTCCGGCAACCAAGCATGCAGTGGCAGCAGCCCCGCCTTGGCACCAAAACCAAACACCGCCAGCACAAACGCCACCGAACCCCAGAACGGGGTCAGATGCTGCTGGCGCATGTTGGCAAAGGTGTAGTCCCCCGTATTGGCCTGCAAAAGGCCAAAACACAGCAGGATGCCAAGGGCTCCGATGTGTGCCACCAGCATGTAAAGGTATCCGGCATGGCGGATTTCCGGGATGCGGTGATTGGCCATGACCAGGAAGAAGGATGAAAACGCCATCAACTCCCACACCACCATGAACACATAGGCATCGTCAGCCATGACCACCATGGCGATGCTGGCCAGAAACACGTGGTACTCCAGACAGATCAGCCCGGGTGGCGTGCCCTCACCCTGCCGGAAGTACCCTGCCGCAAACGCCGACACCCCTGCTGCCACGCCACCGATGAGCAAAAGAAAATAGGCAGAAAGGCTGTCAAGGCGCAAATGAAAGGGCAGCTGAGGCAATCCCAACGGCAGCACGGCGGTTTCGGGGCCGCTGAACACCGCGCTCAGTGCCACGGCCATCAGCAGCAGCGCAAGACTCGCACCCGCCGGGAACAGCACTCCAGCGACAAACCGAAAGCGTCGCAATGCGGCCACTCCCATGACACCGATCAAAAGCCAGCCCACCACCACTGCCAACACCCAGTCCAGATGGACCCAAGTG
>CAISLL010000156.1 GCA_903886165.1 uncultured beta proteobacterium
GTGTGAAAGAGATTTTTTATACCTTGCAAGGCGAAGGCCACCACGCCGGGCGTCCCGCCGTGTTTTGCCGCTTTGCGGGCTGCAACCTGTGGAGCGGCACCGAAGAAAGCCGCGCCAGCTCGGTCTGCCAATTCTGTGACACCGATTTTGTCGGGACCGATGGCCTGGGCGGCGGCAAGTTCACCCGTGCAGACGCTTTGGCAGCGGCCATCAACGCGCTTTGGCCTGCCGCTTACCCGGCACACAAATACGTGGTGTGCACGGGCGGTGAACCCTTGTTGCAACTGGATGCACCGCTGATCGACGCCCTCCATGCGCTTGGTTTTGAGGTGGCCATCGAAACCAATGGCACTTTGCCCGTGCCCGAAGGTGTGGACTGGGTTTGTGTCAGCCCCAAAATGGGCGCGCACCTGGTGGTGTGCGCAGGCGATGAAATCAAGGTCGTCATTCCGCAGGCAGGTCAGGCGCTTGAGGGTTACGCTGCGCTGGCGTTTGAGCACCACTTTGTGCAAGCCATGGACGGCCCGCTGCAAAAGGACAATCTGCGCCTGGCCATTGACTATTGCAAAAGTCACCCGCAATGGAAGCTGAGCCTGCAGACCCATAAACTGCTTCAAATCCCCTAACCGCGTCGCGCCTACTATGCTTACCATCACCCGAAAAATGGAATTCGATGCCGGACATCGCATTCCCGACCACAACAGCCAATGCCGCAACCTGCACGGCCACCGCTACACCTTGCTGATCACCCTGACCGGTGATGTGGTGCAACAGGACGGTCAGTCTGACAACGGCATGATCATGGACTTTGGCGACATCAAGGCACTGGCCAGTCAGCACCTCGTGAACCTTTGGGACCACGCTTTTATTGTTTATGCGCACGACACCGCAGTGCGCGCCTTTCTGGACAGCCTGCCTGACCACAAAACCGTGGTGATTGACCGCGTGCCCACGGTCGAGAATTTGGCCAAGATTGCGTTTGACATTTTGAAAGATGTGTACCACGACCGTTTTGGCAGGCACCTGGAGTTGACCAAGGTCACTTTGTACGAGACGCCCAATTGCTGGGCTGAGGTGGACGCTTGATGCGGTCAGGGTTAGGTGTGCGCTCATGACCGCCCGCTGCATCATGGTGCTGGGCACTACCAGCGGCGCGGGCAAGAGTTGGCTGACCACGGCGTTGTGCCGCCATTACGCGCGCCAAGGCCTCAAGGTGGCGCCGTTCAAGGCGCAGAACATGAGCAATAACGCGCGTGTGGTGGCCTCCAGCAACGGTCAGGGAGAGATTGGCTCGGCCCAGTATTTTCAGGCGCTGGCGGCCAAAGCCGAGCCCGAGGTGCGCATGAACCCGCTGTTGCTCAAGCCCGAGGCCGACACCCACAGCCAGGTGGTGCTGATGGGCGAGGTGAACGCAGACCTGACCGCCATGCCCTGGCGAACCCGCAGCCACCATGTCTGGCCCCAAATAGCCGCCGCGCTTGACGCCCTGTGTGCGGAAAACGATGTGGTGGTGATTGAGGGCGCCGGCTCGCCCGCGGAGATCAATCTTTCGGGCAGCGATATTGTGAACATGCGCGTGGCGCTGCACTGCAACGCTGCCTGCCTGCTGGTGACCGACATTGACCGGGGTGGTGCGTTTGCCCATTTGTACGGTACCTGGGCCTTGTTGCCGGCGCAGGAGCAGTCACTCATCAAGGGTTTTGTGCTCAATAAATTTCGCGGTGATGCCAGTTTGCTGGCACCCGCTCCGCAGATGTTGCAAGACCTCACCGGCGTCCCCACCGTGGCCACCTTGCCGATGTGGTGGCAGCATGGCCTGCCGGAAGAAGACGGGGTGTTTGATGACCGAAGCACGGCCAAAGGCATGGTCAGCCTGACGGTGGCGGTGGTGGCCTACCCGCGCATCAGCAACCTGGACGAGTTTCAGCCGCTGAAAAATGTGCCCGGTGTGCGCCTGACGTGGGTGCGCAGTCCGTCCGGGCTGGCGGGCTTGAAGCCGACCGACTGGGTGGTGCTGCCGGGTTCCAAGTCCACTGTGGCTGACCTGGCCTGGCTGCGCATGCAGGGCCTGGCTGCGGCGGTGGCACACCATGCGCGGCAGGGCGGGGCGGTGTTGGGTGTGTGTGGTGGCCTGCAAATGCTGGGTGAGGCGCTGATCGACCCGCAAGGCGTTGACGGCAATGCGCCGGGGCTCGGGTTGCTGCCACTGGTGACGGTGTTTGAAAAAGACAAGACAGTCTGCCGCACCCATACCCGTTTTCAGCCGCTGCCGGACGCATGCCCGCGCACGACGGGCCACGCCGGCCCCTGGGATGCGCTGGCGGGCGTGCCGGTCAGCGGCTATGAAA